>JALORV010000456.1 GCA_025458735.1 Burkholderiaceae bacterium
CACCGGCCAGCCGCCGTGATTCGGCCGCCGCCTCCTGCTCGGATTCGAACCACGCGATGCCGCCGCCGCACAGGATCAGCAGCAGCCCGCAGCCGACGATCAGTTTGGGGTCCAGGGGGATACGAGGCGGCTTGGCAGCGGCCGCTGCGGTGACGGTGCTCATGCGCAGTGCGGGATTGTTCGCGGGGATGCCTCTCAATTTCGGCAGCGCTTGCGGCGACTGCAGTCCCCGAAACCGGCAATTGCGACGGTTCCCGGCGGGCCGCGGAACTGGCGGCAAATTGCGCAGCAGTTCGCGCGATCCGGCGGCCCATCGGGCACAGGCGCGGCAGCGCCCGGACCGCCGGTTACCGCGGCAGCCGCAGCATGCGTGCGTTCAGGCCGTCGCTGAGCGCCACTTCGAAGTGACCGCCCGGCGGCAGCAGGCGCGTTTCGAAGGTGGCCGAGCCGCCGCGGCGGCCGATTCCCAGCACGGTCCGCACTCCGCCCGCAACGTGCGTCACCGCGATGCTGGCGGCGCCGGCGTTGTCCCAGCCGATGCGCAGTTCGCCGTCGCTCTCGCTCCAGTCGACCCCGCGCAGACGCGCGAGATCGGCACCGGCGGCGCGCTGTGCAGTGGCCTGCCCGGAGAAGCGGAACGGCACCACGCTCTGGCCGCGCAGGACCTCGATGCGGGCCAGCGCCACGCCGGCACGGCATGGTCGACCTGCTCGGCGTCGAAGGCATGCTCGATCGTGCCGCCGTCACGCAGGTGAAGTCTCAGCGTGTACGCGCCGCGGTTCGAGGCCGGGGTACCACGCAGCGCCTGCACCGGAGCCAGCTGCATGCCGTCGAGACCGATGGTGCCGCTGACCAGCAGCAGATCCTGCCCGTCGCCGTCCTGTGCGGTCTGCGCCAGAGCCTGCGTCGCAACCAGGCTCGGCTGACCTTCCATGTAGCGCTGCATCTCGCGGTAGTTGTAGTCGGAGAACCACACGCCATTGCAGTAGCCCATGATGTCGGCCTGAGTCACCGGCGACACGATGTCGATGGCGGCCGGCACCGAGTCCAGCAGAGGAGTCGGGCCCAGCAGCCCGCCGGCGTACGGATAGTTCGGATCCGGGCTCGCCACGCCGCCGCAGGGCGCATGCGGCCGGCTCAGGTTGTGCCCCAGTTCGTGCGACATCGTGCGCGCCCATTGCGTGGTCGCATCCCAGCCCAGCGCCGTGCGCCCCGGCACGTAGCCAATGCCGGCAATGCCGCCACCGCTGCGTCGCACGAAGCCGAAGTAAAAGCGGGTCGCGTTCGAGCCGCTTTCCATCTGGCGCAGCTGGTTGAGTTCCGAGAGTGCACTCGACCACTCGCCGGAGGTATCCAGTCCATCGGTGACGCTCGCCAGCGTATAGGCTGCACGCACGGTCACGCTGATGTTCGCGCGCGGCACCGGAAAGCGTCGCACGATCTCGTCGCGCACGGCATCGGCCGCGGGCAGGGTCGGGGTGAAGCCGCCGGAAATCACCGGCACCAGCACCACTTCCATGCGCGTGCCGGTGCCCAGCACCGGCGTGGCATCCACCGTCACCGGCGCGCCGTACTGGCGCAGCGGATCGGCCTCGACCCGAACCGACAGTCCGGCCCGGACCCAGGCTGCCGGCAGTTCGACATTGAAGCTCGCGCCCTCGTCGTAGCGCACGGCATCGGGGACGGTCGCTCCCGGCACTTGCGGCAGCAGCGCGGGGCCGGCCATGTCGAGCGTGCCGACGATGGCCGCGCCGTTGTATGCCGTCAGCCGCACCAGCGGCGCCGGCACGTTCGACTGCGCCGACACCACGTACGCGCGCACCCAGGTTTCCTTGCCGGGCACCAGCCGCAACCGCGGGTCCGAGGCGGCCTGTGACTGCACCTGCGCGAACTCGACGCCGGCAACGTTCGCCACGCAGCCGCCGCCAACCACCATGCTGCCCCCGCCCACCGCGGGCTGGGACGTCGACTCGAGTGTGATGGCGCCGCAAGCGAGGCTCGGCGCGTTGAAGGCCAGCTGCGTCGCCGTGCGCGCGACGATCGGCACGGTGGTGGAACCGACGCGTGCGCCGGAGACTTCGTTCAGCCCACTACCGGGAATCGTGATGCGATCGCCCGCTGCAGCCACGCGATAGACCGCGTTGGCATCGACGCGGATCGCCGCGATGACCTGCAGCGGCGTGGCCGACAGCGCTTCGTCGCCGGCATCGCCGCGCACGCGGAAGACTCCGCTGGCCGCGGCATCCGGCACGACGGCGGTCAGCCGCGTCGTGCCCGTGCGCGCAGCAATCGGCGCGGTCACGCCGTTGGCGAACACCAGCGCCGTGGCGCGGTCGAGAAAGCTGCCGTTGGCCCGACGATCGTGATCGGCTGCGCGAACGGACGTGCCACCCCGGCGGCATCCACGACGGTCAGCGTGCCGCTGGTGGCACTGGCCGGCACGTCCACGACCAGGCTGGTGGCCGAGCGCGTGCCGATCACCAGCGCCAGGGCATTGAGCCGCACTTCGCTCACGCGGTCGAGGTTGGTGCCGCCCAGCGTCAGGCGCCCGGGCGGCAGCAGCGTGGTCGGTGCCACGCTGGTGACTGCGGGAATCGCCATCACGGTGTAGTCGGTGGCCGACAGCACCACCCGGCCGCTCGCCGAGAGCTCGATGCGGCCCGAGCGGGCGGCGGCCGGCACCGTCACTTCGAGCGCACCGTCCGACACCACGCGGAAGGCGGCATCGACGCCGCCGACCCTGGCCGCGGTGACGGTGGCGAGCCCGACGCCGCTGACATTGATCATGCTGCCCGGTGCGCCCGACACCGGACTGAAGGCGACGATCTCGACCGTCGCGCCGCTCGGAGCCGGAGTGGTCGGACCGGTTGGGCTCGTGGGGCTCGTGGGGCTCGTGGGGCTCGTCGGCGGCGGTACGGCAAGCGACGTCGGAGCCGCTCCGCCGTCGCCGCCGCCACCGCAGGCACCGAGCAGTGCCAGCACGACGCACAGGGCGAGCAACCCTGTCGGGTTGCGCAGGTGTACAGCAAACGGGTAACTCGGGGCGGCAGGCCGCCGGCGTTGGCAATCGCCGCTCGACCGGACCAGCAACCGACGCGTCAGTGTCAGTGCCGGACGACCGCGGCAAGCGACTTATCGTGCCCCGCCGGCCGGGCCACGGCTATCCCGTCCGGCGTCATCCGGACGCCGTATCAAGTCCGTAGAAAGGC
>JALORV010000457.1 GCA_025458735.1 Burkholderiaceae bacterium
CTCGATTGCTTCCTTGAAACGGCGCCTGCGGGCGCCGTTTTCGTCGGCACCGCTGCTTCAGCCGGTTCCCAGTTGCACGATCCGATCGACGGCCCCGACCGTCTCAGGCCGGTGGCTGACGATCACCAGCCCAATTCCCGTGAGCCTTAGCCCGTCAGTGATCGCTCGCTCGCGGGCGAGGTCGAGCTGGTCGAAAGTTTCATCGAGGAACAGGATCTGCGGCTGGCGGTACAGGGCGCGGGCCAGCAGGACGCGGCTTCGCTGGCCGCCCGAGAGTGCAACCCCAAGGCTGCCGACGATGGTGTTGTAGCCCATCGGCATGGCGCTGATGTCCTCGTCGATCATCGCCAGCCTGGCGCACTCGCGAACCTTGGCCGGGTCGTGCTGGGGGTCGAAGAAGCTGATGTTGTCTTCGATGGTGCCGACGAACAGGTGGTCGTCCTGCATGACGACGCCGATCCGGCTGCGGTAGGCGGCCTTGTCCCAGTCGCGCACGTCGCGCCCGGCGGCGGTCAGAGTGCCTTCGGTGCGGTCCAGCAGGCCGGCAAGGACTTTCACGAGCGTTGTTTTTCCGCTACCCGACGGGCCGACGATGGCCACCATTTCACCCGGCCGGGCGTTGAAGTCCAGTCCGCGGAACACGAAGCCTTCGATGCCGTAGGCGAAGCCGAGGTCGCGCGCGTCCAAGACGAAGGCGCCGGCCGGCGCGTCGGCGCGGGCCACCGCCGGCAGTTCGCCGGAGCTTTCGGTCGCCGCCAGCGCGATGTCGGCCACGCGGTCGGCATGCAGGTCGAGCATGCGGAACTCGATGGTCTTGTCGACGAGGTTGTTGACGCGCGTGATGAACAGCAGCTTGAACAGCAGGAACGCGAACAGCATGCCGACCGACAACTGCCCCTCGAGCACGGCCTGCGCGCCGAGCCAGATCACCAGCACGTTTTCAAGGCCGAAGATCAGCACGTTGCCGGCGCGCTGCAGCAGTGCCAGGTTCTGCACCCGCACGTCGGCGTTGGTCTGGTCGACCACGTGGTTCAGGTAGGCGGCGCGGCGCTCGGTCTCGCGCAGGTTGAGCTTGATCGCCATCATCCCGCGCAGCGTCTCGATGAAATGCGTCGCGGCCTTGGCCTCGTGCACGATGCGCTCGTCGGTCGCGCGCCGCTGCGGCCCGTACATCGCCCAGCGCAGCGCCCCGTAGGCGAGCGCCGCGATCACGACGACGATGGTCAGCGTGCCGCTGTACCAGAGCATCACGGCCAGCGTGACCAGCACCATCACGCCATCCATGAGGGTCTCGAGGAAGGTCAGCGACAGCGTGCGCTGGATCGTGTCGACCGAGCGGAAGCGCGAGACGATGTCGCCGATGTGGCGCTTCTCGAACCACGCCAGCGGCAGCCGCAGCAGCCGCGCGAACAGCGTGTCGAGCAGTTGCAGGTTGAGCCGGGTGCTGATGTAGACGCCGAGCCACGAGCGCAGCGCGGTGATGATGGCGATCATCACCGCCAGCAGCGCGAAGCCGATGCCTAGCACCGCGAGCAGATCGCGGTCGCGCCCGACGACCACACGGTCCACCACGATCTGCAGGAAAAACGGCGAGGCGATCGCCAGCACTTCCAGCACCAGCGACAACAGCAGTACCTGCACGACGGCGCTGCGCAGGCCGGTGGCGGTCCTCACCAGCTGCCACGCGCTGATCTTCTCGCGCTCGTCGCGCTCGGCGAAGCCGGCGGTGGGCGTCAGCTCCATCGCCACGCCGGTGTAGTGATCCGACGCTTCCTTCAACGTCAGCACGCGTCGGCCGCGCGCCGGGTCGTTGACGGTGATACGGTCGCCGGACGCCTTCGTCAGCACGACGAAGTGGTTCATGTCCCAGTGCAGGATGGCTGGCAGCTTGAGCTGCCCGAGGCCCTCGAGCGGCACCTTTACGCCGCGCGCGGCGAGCTTCATCGTGTCGGCGATCGCGCTGATGTGTTTCAGCGTCACGCCCTTCATCGACGGCGCCAGCCGCATCCGCATGGCCGTCAGGTCGGTGCGGAAGCCGTGGTAGCTGGCGATCATGGCCACGCAGGCGTACCGAGCACGAAACAGCTCCTTCATCGCGACCCGAGCGAGCCGGGTCGCGCGGGTCCGGGTGAGCGCGAGTGAGCGGGCCGGACCGGCCGCATGGCTGGGATGAAGCGCCAGCTTCATTGCAACCTCTGCTTCAGCGACAGCACCGGCTCGAACACCCACTCCCAGACCTTGCGCTTTTCCTGCAGGATGTCGGCGTTCACCGCCATGCCCGACCGCAGCGGCAGCTTCTGGTCGGCGGTGGCGACCACCTGCGAGTCGAGTTTCACGTCGACCCGGTAGACGGGTTCCTTGACCACCATCGAGCCGACCTTTTCGCCCGGCGACCAGACGGTGCGGCTGACGCGTTCGACGGTGCCGCGGTACTGCCCGAAGCGCTGGAACGGAAAGGCGTCGTAGCGCAGCACGACTTCCTGGCCCGGCTGCACGAAGCCGATGGCCCGCGTCGGCACCAGCAGCTGCGCGTGCAACCCGCCGCCCTTCGGCACGATCACCGCCAGCGGCGCGCTCTCGGCCACCGTCTCGCCGCGCGCCGCCGCGATGTTGGTGAAGATGCCCGCCACCGGCGCGCGGATCACGTTCTCGCGCTTGGCATCCTCCTCGACGCTGCCCTGCTGCAGCTCGCTCAGCTGGCGCCGGATCTGCTCGGTCGCCGTCTGCGTCTTGAGCGCAATGGACGGTTCCTCGGCGCGCGCCCCCGAGAGCTCGCGTTCCACGCCGGCGCGCTGGCGGCGCAGCGCCTCCACCTTGACCTGCTGATCGAGCACGTTGTTGCGGAACTCGATCATCTTGCTCTCGGAGTAGAACTTCTCCTTGAACAGTTCCTCGGCGCGCTGGAACTCGTTGCGCGAGGATGCCAGGCGGCTCTGCTGGGCCTTGATCTCGACTTCGAACTGCGCGAGTTCGCGCTCGAGATCGGCAATCTTGCGGCGCAGGGCGTCGGCCTGCTGCTGGCCCAGGAGCTTGACCTGCTGCAGCTCGCGCTCCAGCACCAGGCGCCGCTCGGCGATCTCGCGCTGCACCAGCTCGCTGGAGGTCACGCCGGAGGCCGTGCCGCGCTCGAAGGACAGCCGGATCAGCGGCTGGCCGGCTTCGACTTCCTCGCCTTCCCTGGCGAGCAGCTCCGCCACGATGCCGGGCTCCGGCGCGAGGATGCGGGCGGCACCAGAATCGAGTGCAAGGAAGCCATCGACCCGCTCGCGCCGTGCGTACTCGCCCCAGACCGAGAAGGCCACCAGCGAGGCCGCGAAGGCCAGGGCCAGCGCGGTGAAGATCCACAGCGGCACCGGCCGGGCGAGCGAAACTTCGCCGAGCAGCTTCTCGCGCTGCGCGTCGATCGCTTCCTGCCGGAACAGTTGCTGGGTCGCCATGAGGGGTTGCGGGCGAGGCGCATTATGGGGCGCCGGCCCGCCCGTGTGGTGAGCGCCCGTGTGGTGAGCGCCCGCATACCTCGGGTCACAAATCGGCGCTAAGGACGCCGGAGCGTCGCGTTAACTCGACACTCGGGCGGCGCTAACGCAGGCGGCGCCGGCCGATCCGGCCTCTCACTTCCACTTGATCGAGCAACCGATGCTCGGCCACTGCTCGGCCGGCGCACGGCCCGTGGCGGCGACCTGCAGCATGGCATCGCGCAGTTCGCGCTTGGCGTCGGACGGCGCGGGCTGGCGGCCGAAGGCATCGAGGCGGCCGCGGTAGCGCAGCCGCAGCGCGTGGTCATAGCCGAAGAAGTCCGGCGTGCAGA
>JALORV010000072.1 GCA_025458735.1 Burkholderiaceae bacterium
GCGACCGACCGCAACGGCCGCGCCCACTGCACCGATGCTTGCGTACGCGCGACGACTGCCGCCTGCGTCAGGCCGCGGCCCGCGCGCTGAGGCCTTCGGCGCGCGCAGCAGTCTTCCAGAGCCTCCTCAGGGAGCGGCCGGTCCCGGAACGCCAGCGCCGGCGGCCGCTTCCACCCCGGGCCGACGCACGCGGAACCATGCGGCGTAAAGCGCCGGCAGGAACAGCAGCGTCAGCGCGGTGGCGACGATCAGGCCACCCATGATTGCAATCGCCATCGGCCCCCAGAAGACGCTGCGCGACAGCGGGATCATGGCGAGCACCGCGGCTGCCGCCGTCAGCACGATCGGGCGCAGCCGTCGCACGGCGGCCTCGACGATCGCGTCCCACGTCGGCAGCCCGGACGCGCGATCGCGTTCGATCTGGTCGATCAGGATCACCGAGTTGCGGATGATCATGCCGAACAGCGCAATGACACCGAGCTGGGCCACGAAGCCGAACGGCGCGCGGAAAACGAGCAGCGCCAGGGACGCCCCGATCAGTCCGAGCGGGCCGGTGAGAAACACCAGCATCGAGCGCGAGAAAGAATGCAGCTGCAGCATCAGCAGCGTGAAGACGATGAACAGCATCAAGGGAATGTTCACCGCGATTGCGCTGCCCGCCTTGGAAGACTCTTCGGCCGCGCCGGCCACGGCGATCTCGAAGCCGTCAGGCATGCGCTTCCTGAGTTCGGCCAGGCGCGGGTCGGCCGCGATCTGCGCCGAGACGGTCGGCCCCTGGATGCCGGGGCGCACGTCGCTCTGCACCGTGATGGCGTAATCGCGGTCCTGGCGCCAGATGATGCCGGGCTCCCAGCCGAGTTCGATCTTCACCAGCTGCGACAGCGGAACCGAGCGCCCGGAGGCGGTGGCGATGTTGGCTTCCGCCAGGCGCGACATGACGGCGCGTTCATCGAGTGGCTGGCGCAGCACGATGTCGATCAGCTGGTCGCCTTCGCGGAACTGCCCGATGGTCGAGCCCGACAGGATGGTCTGCGCCGCGCGGGCCAGCGTCTGCGTGGTGATGCCCAGCGCGCGGGCGCGGTCCTGGTCGAGCGTCATCGCCAGCCGCTTGACGCTCTCGTTCCAGTTGTCATTGACGCCGCGCGTGCTGGCGTTGGCGCGCATCAACTCCTTCAGTTCGTCGGCGATGGCGCGGACCGTGCGCGCGTCCGGCCCCTGCACGCGGAACTGCACCGGATACGGCACCGGCGGCCCGTTGGGCAGCAGCTTCACGCGGCCGCGCAGATTCGGGAAGTCTTCCTGGAACAGCTGCGTGATGCGGGCCTGCAGCGCGTTGCGGCCCGCCAGGCTCTTCGGCGTGACGACCACTTCGGCCAGGTTGGTGTTGCCGAACTGCTGGTCCTGCGGCAGATAGAAGCGCGGTGCACCGGTGCCGATGTAGCTGACGTACCAGTCGAGTTCCGGCTGGCGCGCCAGCCAGCGCTCGAAGCGGCGCGCCTCCTCCTCGGTCGCCTGCAGGCTGGAACCCTCCGGCAGCCACAGGTTGACGACCAGCTCGAGCCGGCTCGAGTCCGGGAAGAACTGCTGCTCGATGAAGCGGAAGCCGCCGATGCCGAGCGCGAGCGCCGCCAGCGTGATCGCAATGACGGTCTTGCGCCACTCGATGCAGGCGTCAACGATGCGCCGGAAGCGACGGTAAAACGGCGTGTCGAACAGTTCGGCATCGTCGTGCACGCCGGCCTTGGGCTTCACCTTGAGCAGCCACACGCCGAGCAGCGGCACGAACAGGACGGCGACGAACCACGAGATCACGAGCGCCAGCGCGGTCACCTGGAAGATCGACATCGTGTACTCGCCGGCCACCGACTGCGCCAGCGCGATCGGCAGGAAGCCGACGGCGGTGATCAGCGTGCCGGTCAGCATCGGCATCGCCGTCGTCTGGTACATCGCCGTCACTGCCACGGCCTTGCTGGCCCCTTCCTCGAGCTTGCGCACCATCATCTCGACCGCGATGATCGCGTCGTCCACCAGCAGGCCGAGCGCGATGATCAGCGCCCCGAGCGAGATCTTGTGCAGGTTGATGCCGAGCATCCACATCCCGAGCATCGTGATGGCCAGCACCAGCGGAATGGTGGCCAGCACCACCAGCCCGGGACCCGGATCGATGCGCAGAGGCCGGGTGTGCAGGCCGAGACTCAGGAACGACACCGCCAGCACGATCGCCAGCGCCTCGACCAGCACGCGCAGGAATTCGTTGACCGAGGTCGACACGGCGCGCGGCTGGTCGGCGATCTTGACCATGTCGATGCCGACCGGAAGCGCCGCCTCCAGCCTGCGCTCGGCGGCAGCGAGGTCGTGGCCGAGGCGGATGATGTCGCCGCCCTTGACCATCGACACGCCCAGGCCGATCACCTCGTGACCCTCGGCGCCTGGAAAGCCGGCGCGCATCCTGTCGCGCGGCGGATCGGTGTACGCGCGCGTCACCGTGGCGATGTCTGCCAGGCGGTAGGTGATGCCGTTGGCGCGGATCGGCAGCTGGCGCAGGTCGTCGAGCGAGCGGAACTCGCCGGAGATGCGCACCTGCAGGTTGTCGGTCGGCAGCACCAGCACGCCGGAGCCTTCCACTGCGTTCTGCGCGGCGATCTGCGCGGCGAGCTGGGCAATGTCCAGGCCGATCTGCGCCAGCTTGCGGTGCGAGATCTCGATGAAGATCTTCTCGTCCTGCACGCCGAACAGGTCGACCTTCGCCACGTTGGGAACGCGCAGCAGCTGCTGGCGGATCGCCTCCACGTGGTCCTTCAGCTCGCGATAGCTGAAGCCGTCGGTGGAGAACGCGAACATCACGCCGTAGACGTCGCCGAACTCGTCGTTGAAAAACGGTCCCTGCACGTTCGGCGGCAGGCTGCCGCGGATGTCGCTGACCTTCTTGCGCACCTGGTACCAGGCATCGGCCACGTCGCGGCCGCGCTTGGATTCGTCGACCTGCACGAAGATCAGCGTCTCGCCCGGCTTGCTGTAGGAGCGAATACGGTCGAGGCCCGGCGTCTCCTGCAGCTTCTTCTCGATGCGGTCGGTCACCTGCTCGGCCATCTGGGTGGCGGTGGCGCCGGGCCAGTAGGCCCGCACGACCATCACGCGGAAGGTGAACGGCGGATCCTCGTCCTGGCCGAGGTTCATGAACGCGAACAGGCCGCCGATCAGCAGCACCACCATCAGGTAGCGCAGCAGCGGCGCGTGCTCGACTGCCCACGCCGACAGGTTGAAGCCGGACGAGCCGGTAAGAGCCGAATCCGGCTCGACAGGCGCCATCGCCTCAGCCCTTCTTCGCCGGTTCGGGCTTGAGCGTGGCTGGCGCGCGCGGCGCCAGCTCGGAGGCTGTCGACAGCAGCCGAACCTTCTGGCCCTCCTTGAGCTGGTGCACCCCGGCGGTGACGACGATGTCGCCGGCGGAGAGTCCTTCGCCGATCACCACTTCGTTGCCGGCCACGTTGTCGATGCGCACCTGGGTGCGCCGCACCGTCTGCGTCGCCGGGTCGTAGCGCCATGCATGGGTGGTGCCCGATTCCGCCTGCAGCGCCTGCAATGGAACGGTGATGATCGGCCGCGGCATCGGCGTTGTGAAAGCAACGGTGGCCGTCATCCCGAGCTGGATGCTCGGTGGCGGGTCCACCAGTTCGATGCGCGCCGCAAAGGTGCGCGTAGCGGCGTCGGCGACCGGGGCCAGCTCGCGCAGCCGGCCCTTGACCGGCGGACCGCCGGCCCACAGCCGCACCTCGATCTCGCGGGCCGCCTTCAGCAACGCCAGCTGCTGTTCCGGAATGCCGATCAGCACTTCCTTTTCACCGGTGCGTGCCAGCCGGATCACCGACTGGCCGGCAGCAACCACCTGTCCCACTTCGGCGTCGATGCCGATCACGACCGCATCGTGCGGCGCACGCAGCACCGAGTAGCCGGCCTGGTTGCCGCTCGACCGCGCGCTGGCCTCGGCCTGCAGAGTGCGGGCCTCGGCGGCATCGAGCGCAGCCTTGCGGCGGTCGAGTTCGGCCTGGCTGATGAAGCCCTTGAGCTGCAGTTCCTGGAAGCGGCGGTAGTCGGCGCGCTGCTGGTCGCGATCGACCCGCGCCGCCTCGAGCCCCGCCTCCGCAGCCTGCAGCGCCAGCCGGTAGTCCTGGGCATCGAGCGTGGCCAGCGGCTGGCCGGCCCTGACCGCCTGGCCGACTTCGACCTGTCGCTGCGTCAGCCGGCCGGCCACCTGAAAGCCGGCGCGGGTCTCGATGCGCGGCCGGACTTCGCCCGCAAATTCGGCCACCGCAGAGTTCGCCTGCGGCACGATGGTCACGGCGCGAATCGGCCGGATGTCCTCGGCCGGCGGCACGGCCGGGCGGCAGGCAGCGAGGAGCAGGAGCAGAACGATCGCGAGCGCTGGGAAACGCATGCAGAGACCAGTAAATAACTGACCGGTCAGTAATATAGTCAGGCCAGCGGCGGGCAGTCAACCAGTTTTGCGCCGCAGCAGAGAGCCCCTTGCGCCGGTTGCGCTCAGGCCAGCGCGCGGAACGTCATGATGCCCGCGAAGGTTGCCAGCACCGAGCCGCCCAGGTGCAGGACGACGTGCAGCAACGCTGCGCCCCACTGCTGGCCCTGCAACAGCACGACGCTCTCGGCCGAGAAGGTCGAGAAGGTCGTCAGGCCGCCGAGAAAACCGGTTACCAGCAGCAGACGCCAAAGCGGCGAAATCGAAGGTTGCAGCGCGAACGCGGCCATGGCGAGGCCGATCAGGTAAGCGCCCGCGAGATTGGCTGCGAGGGTTCCCAGCGGCAGGTGCGCCAGGCGCGGGTTGAGCCAGTACGCCAGCAGCCAGCGCAGCCATGCACCCAGCACAGCGCCGACCGCGACGGCCGCCAGCACCCCGAGCAGCGGCCCGTCGCGCGTGACCATCAGGGCCGCTCCCAGCGTTCGCGCGCATGATCGTCGCTGACGCGGGCGTCGACCCAGCGCTCACCCGCGGGCGTGACTTCCTTCTTCCAGAACGGCGCCTCGGTCTTCAGGTAGTCCATCACGAACTCGCAGGCCGCGAAGGCCTCGCCGCGATGGGCGCTGGTGACCGCGACCAGCACGATCGGATCGGTCGGCTTCAGTTCACCGACACGATGCACGACGAGTACGTCGATCAGGTCCCAGCGGCCTCGGGCCTGCGTGACGATCTGCTCCAGCGCCCGTTCCGTCATGCCCGGATAGTGCTCGAGCGTCATCGCACTGACGGCGTCGCCGTCGTTGCGGTCCCGCATCACGCCGACGAAACAGGCGACCGCACCGACACGCGCATCGCCGCCCTGCAGGCGGGCGATCTCGGCACCGACATCGAAGGGTTCGTGCTGGATGCG
>JALORV010000458.1 GCA_025458735.1 Burkholderiaceae bacterium
ACCGACCTCGGCCGCCGCACCTACCTGGATGTGCTCGACGAGTCGAACGCGCCGCAGCTTTTCTCGGATGCGATCGATGCGCTGGTGCGGTGGCAGCTCGCCACCCGGCCGCAGGTGCTGCCACCGTACGACGAGGCGCTGCTGCGGCGCGAGCTGCAGCTCTTCCCCGACTGGTACGTCGCGCGCCATCTCGGGCACGCGCTGACGCCGGCGCAGCACGCGGTGCTGGCGGCGATGTTCGACCGCATCGTCGCTGCCAACCTGGCACAGCCGACGGTCTATGTGCACCGCGACTACATGCCGCGCAACCTGATGATTGCGCCGGACAATCCGGGCATCCTCGACTTCCAGGATGCGGTGCAGGGGCCGATCAGCTACGACCTGGCCTCGCTGTTCCGCGATGCCTTCATCAGCTGGGACGAGGAGCGCGTGATCGACTGGTCGATCCGCTACTGGGAGCGCGCGCGCCGCGCCGGCCTGCCGGTGGCGCCGGATTTCGGCGCGTTCTGGCGCGACTTCGAATGGATGGGGCTGCAGCGCCACCTGAAGGTGCTGGGCATTTTCGCGCGCATCAATTACCGCGACGGCAAGCCGCACTACCTTTCCGACACACCGCGCTTCGTGCGCTACGTGCGTGGCGTCACGCGTCGCTACGACGAGCTGGCGCCGCTGGCGCGCCTGTTCGACGAGCTGGAAGGCGTCGCCGTGCGCGTCGGCTACAGCTTCTGATGCGCGCGCTGATCCTGGCCGCCGGCCGCGGCGAGCGCATGCGGCCGCTGACCGACACCTTGCCGAAGCCGCTGCTCGTCGCCGGCGGCCGACGGCTGATCGAATGGCAGATCGACGCACTGGTGCGTGCCGGGGTCACCGACATCGTCGTCAACACTGCCCATCTGGGGCACTGTTTCGAGCCGGCGCTCGGTGACGGACGCCGCCTTGGCGCAGCGATCAGCTACTCGCGCGAAGGCGAACGGGCCGAAGACGCGCTCGAAACCCTCGGCGGCATCGTGCAGGCGCTGCCGCTGCTGGGTGATGGGCCGTTCGTGGTCGTCAGCGGCGACATCGTCACCGACTTCGACTATGCGACGCTGCACGCCCGCGCGGCTGCGCTTGATGCCGGCGCGGCCGACGCGCACCTGGTGCTGGTCGACAATCCGCCCTTTCACGCGCGCGGCGACATGGGGCTCGTCGACGGGCGCATCGCGCCCGACGCGGCGCCGCGCCTGACCTACGCCAACATCGGCGTCTTCGCCCCGCGTCTGTTTGCCGGACTCGCACCGCAACGGGCGCGCATGTTCCCGTGGCTCTATGGCGCCGCGCGGGCCGGGCGCGTCACCGGCGAACACTACGCAGGCCACTGGCACAACGTCGGCACGCCCGCCGAACTGGCACGGCTCGACGCCGCCCTGCGGTCGACCCCGCAGGCAGGCTCGTAGAATCCGCGCTTTCCCTTTCGACGCTGCGCAGGCGGCGCCGCGACCGGCGATGCAGATCGAAGTCTTCCAGCAACGCCGCGAGCGTGTGCTCGACGCCCTTGCGGCGCAGGGCGGCGGCGTCGCCGTTCATTTCACGGCTCCACAGCGCATCCGCAACCGGGATGTCGAGTATCCGTACCGCTTCGACAGCCACTACTGGTACCTGACGGGTTTCGGCGAGCCGGACGCTGCCGTGGCGCTGGGCGATCGTGTTCTGCCGACCGCGCGATGCGCAGCGCGAGATCTGGGATGGCCTGCGGCTCGGCCCGGAGCGCGCCGCCAGCGAACTGGGCTTCGATGCCGCCCATGCGATCGACGCGCTCGATACTGTGCTGCCCGAGCTGCTGGCCGATGCGCCAGCGCTGCTGTATGCCTTCGGCGCCGGCGCAGAGACCGAGACCCGCATCCAGCGCTGGCTCGCGAGCGTGCGCGGACGCGCCCGCAGCGGCAAGCGGGCGATGCGGCTGATGAAGGATCGCGTCGAGATCGACACGATGCGACGCGCGGCCGCGATCACGGCCGGCGCGCATGTGCGCCTGCTGCACCACGCCCGCCCGGGCCAGCACGAGTACGAACTCGAGGCGGAACTGCTGCACGAGTTCCAGCGCCATGGTGCGCAGGCGGCCTATCCGGCGGTGGTGGCCGCCGGCGCCAATGCCTGCGTGCTGCATCACGCGGCCGGGCGCACCCGGCTGGCAGCGGGCGAGCTGTGCCTGGTCGATGCCGGCTGCGAGCTCGAGGGCTACGCCGCCGATCTGACGCGCACATTCCCGGTGTCGGGCCGCTACAGCGGCGAGCAGCGCGCGGTCTACGACCTGGTGCTGGCCGCGCAGGAAGCCGCCTTCGCGGCCATCGGGCCCGGCCGTCGTTTCGATGACGCGCACGAGGCCGCCACGCGCACGCTGGCGCAGGGGCTGGTCGACCTCGGACTGCTCGCGGGCAGCCTCGATGGCATCGTCGAGTCCGGCGCGTACAAGCAGTTCTTCATGCACCGCACCGGCCACTGGCTGGGACTCGACGTGCACGATGTCGGCGACTACCTGGAAGACTCTGTCGAGGCAGACGTGGGCGTCGCGGCAGTGGGCGGCGGCGCATCGGCAGCGCCGGTCGGCCGCCGTTCGCGCACCTTGCAGCCCGGCATGACGCTGACGGTGGAGCCGGGCCTTTATCTGCGGCCCGCCGACAACGTGCCGGCGCGTTTTCACGACATCGGCGTGCGCATCGAGGACGACGTGGCCGTGACGCCGGGCGGCCACGAGGTGCTGACCCAGGCGGCACCGCGGGATGCGGCCGAGGTCGAGGCGGTGATGCGGGCTGCCCGGCCGGCGGGCGGGGTGCGGTCGTGACGGCGGCGGCGCCGCTGCTGATCGTGGGCGGCGGGCCGGTCGGGCTGGCCCTGGCGCTGATGCTGTCGCGACGTGCGGTGCGCAGCATCGTCGTCGATGCCCGAACGATTGAACAGGCCCAGGCGGACCGCCGCCTGCTCGCGCTGTCGCGCGGCACGCTGCAGCTGCTGGCACCATCGGCGCCGACGACCTCGGTCCCGAACCGCTCGGAGCCACCGTCCGCTACGGCGACCTGCTGGGGCCGCTGGCGCGCGCCTGCGACGGCAATGCGCACATCGAAGTGCGGCGGCCCTGCCGGCTGACTGCCGTGCGCCAGCAGCCGCAGCAGGTGGTGGCCGAGCTCGATGGCGGCACGTGCGCGGCGCCACTGCTGATCAACGCCGAGGGCACGCCG
>JALORV010000073.1 GCA_025458735.1 Burkholderiaceae bacterium
GTCGCGGCAGCCCATCTGCGCGAGGTGGTAGGCGACCGAGCAGCCGATCACGCCGCCGCCGATCACGACCACGCGCGCCTGGCTGGGCAGCGGGTTCATGAGGGCACCGCCCGCTTCGGCCGCGCGGCCGAGCCCCATCGCAAGCGGCAGTTGGCATTCGGCGCCCACGGTGGCGCGGGCGGGCGGTTCGGGGTCATCGTGTCGTCTTTCATTGGTGACGCGGCAGCGCGCCTTCGATTCTGCCGAAGCGACAAGGCCCGCGACCCGGCTGCCGGCGCGGCCGCGGGCTTACCATCATCGCGGTTCCATCCGGAGGATTTCCATGGCAAGGATCGAAGGCGTCTGCCGCGAAGTCTGCGACGCGACCGAATACGTGACCATCGTGACGCAAGGCCCCGACGGGCCGCACCTGGCGGGGCACTGGGGCAGCTACATGCGCATCGTCGACCCGGGCGCGACGGTGGTGTTCCCGGTCGGCCGCTTCCAGCGCACCGAACAGAACCTGAAGGCCAACGGCCGCATCCAGCTGATGGTCGCGTCGCACAAGGTCGCGGGCACGCGCAGCCCGGGGCGCGAGAAGTTTCCCTGGGCGCGCGGAGCCCTGGTCGTGCGCGTCGAGTCGGTCGCGACCCAGCTCTGAGCGGCGGCGCGGCCCGGCGCCTGCAGCCGGGTGGTGCAGGTGGCGAGGAAGGCGAAGGGAAACTGCTTGTCCTTGCGGTTCTCGGCCAGATGGACGTGGATGCGGCCGACGAGGTTCCAGGCAGGGTGGCGCGCCTTCAGGTAGACGCCGAGCGGCTGGCCCGAGGCCTGCAGCTCGGCGTGCAGCCAGGCGTCGAGTTCCTGGCACAGCCGCTCCAGCACCCCGACCGACAGGTATTCGGCCCCGTCCATCGGCGGCGCCGACCACGTCAGCGCCTGCAGCTCGCCGGCATTTGGCGACAACACGCGCCCGGGCAAGTGCTCCGCCACCTCGGGAAGCGTGCACAGCGCGGTCAGGTAGCGCACGGCCAGATCGCGCCACCACGCGATCACCGGCGGCAAGGCCGCGCCGACGTGTTCGGCGCCAAGCCCCAGCAGGACCTGGCCCGAACCCAGGACGCTGTCCATCACCAGCGGCTCGGCCAGTTCGAACGGCAGCTGCGGGGCGTCCGGCACGGACACCGCGGTGAGTCGGCCGTGTGGGGTGAGGGCGAGGGTGTTGGGGGTCATCGAACGATTTACATCGAACGGGGCAGCATGAGAACGGGGCAGCATGAGGCCAGAACGTTCCGGCGACCCGCCCGAAAAAGGCGCCATTGCACCGCTGCGCGGTCCAGCCAAGGCCATGGCTGACTTCCATGCGGCCGGACACGGCGAGTCGAGGTCGGGAGGGCGATCGGTGGGGATCGGATGCCCCAGGTTCATCGCCGACGACGAGGACCGGCTTGTCCGGCTGAGGAACGCGATCTTCGAGCGGCTGCTGCGCGATCCGCAGCACCACACCATGCCTGCGCTGGCTGGCCAGCGACGACGACCGTGTCCTCGACGCGGCGTCGCGCTTCATTGCCCAGGGTGGCCGGCGGCGACCATCGAACAGGTTGGCTCAGCACATTGACGACACGGACCTCGGGCGTGCGCAGTCAAGCCTCCACCCGGGCACCCGATGGCTATCGCCTGAGCGGGCACCCGTGGGCATCGGCAATCGGCCAGGAGTCGGCCGCCACCGGCTGCCGAGGGGTGGCTCGACTGGCGCGCAAGAGTCAGCGCGGCCCGTTTTCTCAAGCATCGGTTGTCACTGGATCTGGAGCACTGCTCGAACGGCAGCGGTGAGCTCAGGACCATCGCGACCATCCTGGAACGGCCGGTGATCGACAAGGTCGTGATCAAGGTGGGCCTGGAGCCGAAGCCGCCGCCCAAGGCGCCGGAGCGTGGACCGGCCCATCGCGCGGGCTTGGCCGCTGCGGCCTTCACGCGCGCGATGTGAGCGGGGCCACACGACGACGCGGTCAACCAACTCCAGACCTGCAGCCAAGGCGGTGCTGGGCATCGCGTGGGAAGATGCTCACGGTATCCGGTTGAGCCTTGCGCCCGAGGCAGCAGAACCGAAACGGACCGGCACCGCGACCTCGTCGCGCACGGGGGGACAGCGATTGAAGCGGTCGGCCTCGAGGTACTTCACGCCTGAGTGGGCCGGCCGGCTGCGTAGGCAGCTCTAAGCCCGGCTTCGAGCCGAAAGATGCGCGGCCAAATTATCCTATCCTCCGACCGCCCAGGTGGTTTATGCTAGCCCCACGTCTTCGGTCCAAGATCGGCGGGCCAAAGGAGGACTGCGATGGCGAATCCTACGCTGCGCTACGCGTCGAAAGGCAACGACGTGGTCCGTCTGCAGCAGGGTATGAATCTGCTGCCGAGTGCTCAGCCCCGGCTCACCGCCGACGGCGTCTACGGCACGAAGACCACGGCGCGCGTGCGTGAATTCCAGAGCGCGAATTCGCTGACACCGGATGGCGTCGTCGGACCGCTGACCTGGGATCTCCTGTTGCAGCTCCTTGCCCAGCTCCCAGCCGGGATCCCGCCGGGAACGCTGCCGTTCGACGCGCTGCGGCCGTTCGTCCTGACCATCGCCCAGAAGCACATAGGCAGCGTCGACTTCTTGAAGCTCGTGAACGGCCGGCCCAGGGGCATCGACTTCCTGATCGAGATGTTCAGGGTGGCCGCGAACACCTCGATCACCGACGCCGCGTTCAAGCTGCCCAACGGAGCGTGGGTGCAGGAGCCGCTGATCGGCGGACAGCGTAAGAGCTGGTGCGGCGTGTTCGCGGTGTACTGCTATCGAATGGCGGGGATCCCGGTGTTCTGGGACATGGTTACGGGCCGGCCGGTCGGCCCGCTCGCTCTGAACCGATGGCGCCCGACCTTCGCGGCGGGCATCAAGCCGGCGGACATCGGCGCCGTTCGATCCAAGAGCCACCATTTCCTGATCGAGACTGTTGGGGCCGGACCAGTACCGCGCATGACCACGATCGACGGCAACCAGCCCGCCGGCCGTATCGACCGCATACCATCGGGCTCCGGGGAGGCGCACCAAGTCGGCGTCGACAACTTCAACTACTACTCGCTGATCTAGGCCGGGGCCCGGTACTGCACACGGTGGCGGAGGACCTGAACCGCCAAGCTCTCCGCGACCCGTTCGAGGTGAACCTGTTCAAGGACAAGCCGGCGGACGGCCCCTGTCGGGTCCGTGGCTTGCCCACCGCTCCCCGACAGATGTCTACGGCCTGACGCGCTTCGCTTGCCGAACAGCCGATTGAAAAAGGGGACGAACACCCTCAGCCAAACAGCCCAAATCGACAACATCACCCCCCGCCTTCACCGGCCAAGGTAGTTGTCGCCGACCGGGCAGGATAGTTGACGTCACCCACCTGGGCCTGCTGTCCGAACTGGACGCGTCGGCGCTGGCCCTGCATTGCAGCGCATGGCATCAGGTCGTGCATGCAGAGACTGCGCTCAACGCTCAGCGGCAGCGGCTGCTGCAGGCCGGCCGCGACCCGGCCGAAGCGCTCCTGTCGGATCAGCCGGACATGCAGCGACGATCGCCGCTTGCCGTGGCAGCAGCGCAGGCCCGGGCCGAGTGCAACGCCTACTTGGCCGCCCTGGGCCTGACGCCGGCAAGTAGGCTACGGCTACCAGCGCCCAAGGCCGAGGCGGAAGACACCAGCCCCAGCAGGTTCTTCAAGGGGCCGCCGCCATGACCGCAGAGGCCGACCGCTTCGCCCGAGATCTCGTGCCGGTGGCGGCCCGCGACCTGGCCGAAGGCGCGGCCGTGATCCGCATGCTGGCCGAGGCCGTGTTGGTGCCGGGTGCGATGGCGAGGCCCGCCAGCGCAGCCGAAGCTGCTGTCGTCGAGGCGCTGGTGGCCCAGGCCCGGCGCATGCTGGCGACGCGGTCGACCGTGAACTGAAGCATGAGCAGCGTCACCTACCTGCCGCCGGTAGGCATCAAGCTGCCGCGCGAGCTGCGCCGCCTGGTCAACCGGCTGGCCCACCGCCAGCCCGACCGCCACGCCGTGCTTGAGCGGCATGCCACCCGGCTGCTGGTCGAATACGGCCTTGAAAAGGCGCTGGCTACCCTGGTGCCACCAGCACCGCGATAGGCCCGCCAGCGTCAACGTCGCAAGCGCTGGGGCGGGTTGCCGAGTAGCGCATGGTGGTGACGCCCATGCACTGCACTTCCTGCACCGTCTGGTGCTCTCGGCGTGGTCGAGGTGGTCGGCGTGACTGGCGCCCGACAGAGGGGCGTTTTGGACACCTTTTGGACACCTGCCACATTTTCGAGCAGGTGCGCAAGCGAAGCGGAAACAACGAACCCCCGCAGATCAACGACTTGCGGGGGTTTTACCTGGTGGGCGGTGCAGGGTTCGAACCTGCGACCCCTGCCGTGTGAAAGATGGGGAACCGGCTTTTTTCGGACTTCGCCGGAAGACTCTCACCTATGAAGATGGTCCGGTGAAGACCTAGAATGTACCCATGGGTTTTGCCCACTTTTTGCCCACTTGCAGAAACGGCGCTCACTGGAGGTACACATGGCGAACATCACCACCGTCACGGGGCGAGACAGCCTCAAGGCCCGGCACGCTTCGTATTGGCTCAAGGTCGCCACCGGCGCCTACCTGGGCTTTCGGAAGCTCACGCCGACCAGCGTCGGCACCTGGGTCGCGCGGGCCCGCGACGCCGAGACCGGCGGGACCAAGAAGCACAGCCTGGGCGACTTCGAGGACCTGCCCGCCTCGCAACGCTATGACGCGGCAAAGAAGGCGGCAGATGCGTGGTTCGCCCACCTGGGGCGCGGCGGCACGACCGATGCCGTGACCGTCAAGACGGCGTGCTCGAACTACGTCAAGCACGTCAGGGCCACCAAGGGCGACAAGCAGGCCGACGACATCGAGGCCCGATACGCGCGCTGGGTCAACGACGAAAAGCTCGCCGCCGTCGACCTGCAGAAGCTCACCCGGCCGCAAGTCGAGGCGTGGCGCCGGAAGCTGGAGAAGACCATCGTCGTCGTCAACCCCTACGCCGCCGCCGAGGATCAGATCACGCGCGAGCGTTCGAAGTCTTCAGTCAACCGCGACCAGACGGCGCTGCGAGCCGCGCTCAACCACGCCCATGACGCCGGCCACGCCACCAGCGACATGGCATGGCGCGTGGCGCTGCGGCCCATCAAGAATGCCGACGGCCAGCGCGATGCCTATCTCGACCGTGACCAGCGACGGGCACTCATCGCCCAGGCGCCGGCCGACGTGGCCGAGTTCCTGCGCGGTCTGTCGCTGGTGCCGCTGCGGCCTGGTGCGCTGGCCGGGTTGACCGTGGCCCACTTCGACCGCCGGCTCGGCGTGCTCACCATCGGCAAGGACAAGACCGGCCGGGACCGCCGGATCAAGCTGCCCCCGTTCGCCGCGGAGTTCTTCGACGGCCACGCCAAAGACAAGACGCCGGCCGCGCCGCTGCTGGCCCGCGCCGACGGCTCGGCGTGGAACAAGGATGCGTGGAAGAAGCCGATCCGCGCTGCGGCGCTCAAGGCCAAGCTGCCGGCCGCCATCACGGCCTACGCGATGAGGCATTCGACCATCACCGACTTGGTCAGCAGCGGCCTTGATCTGCTGACCACGGCGCAGTTGTCGGGCACGTCGGTCGCCATGATCGAAAAGCACTACGGCCACCTGCAGAGCCAGCGCGCAGCCGATGCGCTGGCTGCGCTGGCGCTGTGAG
>JALORV010000459.1 GCA_025458735.1 Burkholderiaceae bacterium
CCGGCGACGGGGGCAGAGGGGTAACCGGCTTCAAGGCGGGCGTGCTGCCAACGATGCCGTGCTGCTGGTCTGGCTTCCAAGGGCATACGCGCTCCTACAATGAAACGATGAGTTCTTCAGTCCTGCCAACGTCTGGCTCGCGCGCCGTGCCGGCGATCTGGCGCATCGGCGATCACGTGCTCGACCTCTCCCGGCCGCTCGTCATGGGCATCGTCAATGTCACGCCAGATTCCTTCTCGGATGGCGGCCGGCACTTCCGGTTCGAGGCAGCACTGGGGCATGCGCATCGGCTGATCGAAGAGGGCGCTGACCTGCTCGACATCGGCGGCGAATCGACCCGTCCCGGCGCTGCGGGCGACAGGCGTGCCGCTGTCGGTCGACACCAGCAAGCCGGAAGTCATGCGCGTCGCACTGGCGGCGGGCGCCGCCGTAATCAACGACGTGCGGGCGTTGCAGGCGCCCGGCGCGCTCGACGCGGTGCGGGGCTCGGACTGCGGACTGGTGCTGATGCACATGCAGGGCACGCCGCGGACCATGCAGGCCGATCCGCATTACGACGACGTCGTGCGCGAGGTCGGCGAGTTCCTGCAGGCGCGCGTGGCCGCGGCCGTCGACGCCGGGGTAGCGGCCGACCGCATCGTCGTCGATCCGGGCTTCGGTTTCGGCAAGTCGCGCGCACACAATTTCCGACTGCTGCGCGAGCTGAACGTGCTCGCCGGGCTCGGCCGGCCGTTGCTGGCCGGGCTCTCGCGCAAGTCGATGCTTGGCGCGGTCACCGGCCGCGCCGTCGAAGACCGGCAGGCGGCTTCGCTGGCGGCGGCGCTGCTGGCGGTGGAGCGGGGCGCGCGTATCGTTCGGGTACACGAAGTGGCAGCCACCCGGGACGCCCTGCGCGTCTGGGAGGCGACGACGAGAGGGAACGAGGGATGACACGCAAATACTTCGGCACCGATGGGGTACGCGGCACCGTCGGCGAGGCGCCGATCACGCCTGAATTCGTGCTGCGCCTGGGCCAGTCCGCCGGCCGCGTGCTGATGCGGCGCGCCGAGGGCGGCGCGAACGCTGCGACCCGGCCGACCGTGCTGATCGGCAAGGACACGCGCATTTCCGGCTACATGATGGAGGCCGCGCTGGAAGCAGGCTTTGCCAGCGCGGGGGTGGACGTCGTGCTGTGCGGCCCGCTGCCGACGCCGGCCGTGGCCTACCTGACGCGTGCTCTGCGCCTCGATGCCGGCATCGTGATCAGCGCCTCGCACAACGCCTACCCGGACAACGGCATCAAGTTCTTCTCCGAGCGCGGCACCAAGCTGCCCGATGCGCTCGAGGCACGCATCGAGCAGGAGCTCGAAGCGCCGTGGCACTGCGTGGATGCAAAGCGGCTCGGCAAGGTGCGGCGGCTCGACGATGCGGCCGGCCGCTACATCGAGTTCTGCAAGCGCACCTTTCCCTCCGAGTTCGACCTCAAGGGGCTGAAGATCGTCGTCGACAGCGCGCACGGGGCGGCCTATCACGTGGCGCCGCACGTGTTCCACGAACTCGGCGCCGATGTGGTGTGGCATCGCACTCGACGGCGATGCCGACCGCCTGCTGATATGCGATGCCGACGGCCGCCTCTACAACGGCGACGAGCTGCTGTACGTGATCGTGCGCGACCGCATGCGGCAGGGTGCCGTGGCCGGCGCGGTCGGCACGCTGATGAGCAACTACGCGCTCGAGCGGCGCTTCGGTGAACTCGGCGTGCCGTTTGCGCGGGCCAGGGTCGGTGACCGCTACGTGCTCGAGATGCTCGAAGACAAAGGCTGGCTGTACGGCGGCGAGGGGTCGGGCCACCTGCTGTGCCTGGATTGCCATACGACCGGCGATGGCATCGTCAGCGCGCTGCAGGTGCTGGCGGCGATGCGCCGCAGCGGCCGGACGCTGCCGGAGCTGACGGCCGAACTCGTGCTGCTGCCGCAGGCGCTGGTCAATGCGCGCATCGAGCGCGGCTTCGACTGGAAGACCTACGCCCCGCTGGTCGATGAGATGTCGGAGGTCGAGCGCGAGCTGAGCGGCGCCGGCCGCGTGCTGATCCGGCCGTCCGGCACCGAGCCGGTGCTGCGCGTGATGGTCGAAGCCGCCGAGCCGGAGATTGCCGAGGCGATGGCGCAGCGGCTGGCGAGCCGGGTCGGCCGCGCCGCGCACGGCTGACGGACGGTCCGGACGACGGCGACGGCCGCCTGCCGTGCGGCCCGGATTGGGCGGGCCTCCGGAGCCGCGGACGGCCGCCGCAGCCCCAGCGGTCGCTGTCAGGAAGTTGCCGGCCGCAGCGACGCGGCAGACCCGAGCTGCAGCGGCTTCTGCAGCGCGATGAACTGCGCCGTTGCTGCGCGCCAGGAGTGTCGCTCGGCGAACTCCCGGCAGCGGCTGCGGTCGATGCGCAGCGCCTGCAGGGCGGCCTTGCGCAGGTCGTCGTCGAGCACGGCAATGTCTGCGCCGCCGACCACGTCGATCGGTCCCTGCACCGGGAACGCCGCGACCGGCGTGCCGCACGCGAGCGCTTCCAGCATCACCAGCCCGAAGGTATCGGTACGGCTCGGGAACACGAAGACATCTGCCGCGCTGTACAGACGCGCCAGGCGCTCGGGGTCCAGCACGCCGACGAATTGCACTTCGGGAAAGCGGCGCGTCAGCGTCTCGAGTTCGGGGCCGATGCCGGCGACCACCTTGGTGCCCGGCAGATCGAGCGCGAGGAAGGCCTGGATGTTCTTCTCGACCGAGACCCGTCCCACATACAGAAAGACTGGATGCCGGAGGTCCTCGAACAGCGGCGCGCGCCGCACGAAGGCTTCGAGGTCGACACCGCGCGTCCACAGCGCCACGTTGGACAGTCCGTTCTCGCGCAGCTCGCGCTCGACGGTCGGTGTCGGCGCCATCACGCGGGCGGCCGCGCCGTGGAAGCGGCGCAGGAAGCGGTAGGTCCAGCTTTCCGGCACTCGGAACATCGCCGCCAGGTACTGAGGAAAGCGCGTGTGGTACGC
>JALORV010000460.1 GCA_025458735.1 Burkholderiaceae bacterium
GAGTGCAGGCAGGATCCTCGCGGGAGGCCTGGTCGCCGCCGCCACCCTGGCAGCGTCACCGGCCCACGCGGGCAAGACGCTCGACGCGATCAAGGCGCGCGGCAGCGTTGTCTGCGGCGTCAACACCGGCCTGGCCGGCTTCTCGGCCGCTGACAGCCAGGGCAACTGGACCGGGCTCGACGTCGACATCTGCCGCGCGGTGGCCGCCGCCGTGCTCGGCGACGGCAACAAGGTCAAGTTCGTGCCGCTGAACGCGCAGCAGCGCTTCACCGCCCTGCAGTCGGGCGAAATCGACGTGCTTTCGCGCAACACCACGTGGACGCTGACCCGCGATGCCTCGCTCGGCCTGCTCTTCACCGGGGTCACCTACTACGACGGCCAGGGCTTCATGGTGCCGGCCAAGGGCAAGATCAAGAATGCCAAGGACCTGAAGGGCGCCACCGTGTGCGTGCAGTCGGGCACGACGACCGAGAAGAACCTGACCGACTTCTCGCGCGCCAACAACCTCGGCATCAAGCCGGTGGTATTCGAGAAGGTCGAAGCCGCCACCGGGGCTTATTTCGCCGGTCGCTGCCAGGCGTACACGACTGACGCATCGGGCCTGGCCTCGGTGCGCAACAAGGAAGCCAAGAACCCGGCCGATCACGTGATCCTGCCGACGCTCATTTCGAAGGAGCCGCTCGGACCCGCCGTGCGCCGCGGCGACGACGAGTGGTTCACGATCGTCAAGTGGGTCGTGTTCGGCCTGATCGAGGCCGAGGAGTACGGCCTGACGCAGAAGAATGTCGAGGAAATGGCCAAGACCAGCCAGGATCCGGTCGTGATGCGGATCACCGGCGCGTCGGAGGACACCGGCAAGCTGATGGGGCTGGACAAGAACTGGATGGTCAATGCCCTGAAGGCGACCGGCAACTACGGCGAGATCTTCGAGCGCAATGTCGGCCCCAAGACACCGCTGCAACTGCCGCGCGGAGTCAACAGCCTGTGGAACAAGGGCGGCCTGATGTACGCGCCCCCCGTTCGCTAGGGCGAACGGAGAGCGCGTGTTCGCGCTTTGCGCGAACTGCGCATCATGGGCTTTCGCACTCTCCCCCGTCCCCTCTCTCCCAAGGGAGAGAGGGGTGGTGAACTGAGCGGCCGGTTCCGGCCGCTCTGAATACCCATGTCCCAGACAGTCAGCGGGCGCACGCCGCCCCGGCGGCGTGACTGGTCCTGGCGCAGCCAGGCCTTCCGCGGTCTCGTCTACCAGATCCTCGCGATCGCCCTGGTGGCGCTCGGCGTCTGGTTTCTCGCGAACAACACGCTCGAGAACATGCGTGTGCGCGGCATCCAGAGCGGCTTTGGCTTCCTGACTTCGCCGGCAGGCTTCGACATCGGCGAGCCGCTGTTCAATTACGACGCGCTCGATCCTTACTGGATGGCGTTCCTGGTCGGCATCGGCAACACCCTGCGGGTGGCGATCATCGGCATCGTGCTGACAACGATCCTCGGCACGCTGCTCGGCGTCGGGCGCTTTTCGCGCAACGCGCTGGTGCGAGGGCTGTGCTACGGCTACGTTGAGCTGTTTCGCAACATCCCGGTGCTGCTGCAACTGCTGATGTGGTACCTGGTGTTCACCGAGATGCTGCCGGACCCCTTCGATCCCGTCTCGGCGTTCGGGTCATCGGTCTGGGGCTGGCGTGGCTGTACCGGCGCTGGGCGCTGCGGCTGTTCGAGCAGACCGGTCGTGCGCGCAGCATGTTCTGGGTGCCGTTGGCGATCGTGATCGCCGCTGCGGTGCTCGGCTGGCTGATCGGCGGCGCGCCGACCGCCTGGAACGTGCCGCACCACGGCGACGGCATGGTCGAGGGTGGCGCCGCCGTCACGCCGGAGTTTCTCGCGGTGCTGCTGGGACTGGTGTTCTACACGTCGGCGTTCGTGGCCGAAGTCGTGCGCGCCGGCATCCAGTCGGTCTCGCACGGCCAGGTCGAGGCAGCCGCCAGTCTGGGCCTGTCGCGCGGCCAGTCGATGCGCATGGTGATCCTGCCGCAGGCGATGCGCGTGATCATTCCGCCGATGACCAACCAGTACCTGAATCTGACGAAGAACTCCTCGCTGGCGGTGGCGATCGGCTACCCGGACGTGGTGTCGATCGCCAACACGGCGATCAACCAGACCGGCCGGGCCGTGGAATGCATCGCGATCATCATGGCCGTGTACCTGACGACGTCGCTGACCACCTCGGCGATCATGAACTGGTACAACAAGCGCGCGGCCATCAAGGAGAGGTGATGTCGGCCGTCTTCCAGCCCATCCCCGCGCGCCAGCCTCCGCCATTTTCCAGCCCAATGCCGAGATCTGCCAGCAGGCGCGCGGCACCGGCGCCTGCTGGGGCGTGATCGTGGAAAAGTACCGCCTGATCATCTTCGGCCGCTACCCGTTCGAGGAGCAGTGGCGGCCGGAGCTGGCGACGGGACTGCTGGTCGGCCTGCTGATGGCCAGCTGCGTGCGGGTGTTCTGGCGGCCGTGGCTGGTGCTGCTGTGGCTCGTCGTGCTGGCGGTGTTCTTCGTGCTGATGCACGGCGGCGTGCTGGGCCTCACGGAAGTGACGACCGACCGCTGGGGCGGGCTGCCGCTCACCATCATGCTGGCCACGCTGTCGATCGTGCTGGCGTTCCCGATTTCGGTGCTGGTGGCGCTCGGGCGGCGCTCGAACCTTCCGGCCATCCGCACCTTCTGCGTCATCTACGTCGAGCTGATCCGCGGCGTGCCGCTGATCTCGGTGCTGTTCATGGCCTCGTTCATGTTCCCGCTGTTCATGCCGCAGGGCTTCACGATCGACGTGCTGATCCGCGTGCTGGTGGGCATCACGCTGTTCGCGGCCGCCTACATGGCGGAGATCGTGCGCGGCGGCCTGCAGGCGATCCCCAAGGGGCAGGTCGAGGCGGCCGACTCGCTCGGCCTGACCTACTGGCAGACCCAGCGCAAGATCGTGCTGCCGCAGGCGCTCGCCATGGTGATCCCGGGCATCATGAACAACTTCATTTCCATCTTCAAGGACACGTCGCTGGTCACGATCGTCTCGCTGTACGAGCTGACCGGGGCGCTGGGTCTCGCGCTCAATTCCGACGCCGACTGGCGCCCGTTCAAGATCGAGGGCTATCTTTTCATCACCGCCATTTACTTCGTGTTCTGCTTCGCCATGTCCCGCTACAGCCTGTGGGTCGAGAAGCAGCTCAACCGCAGCAAGACCCGCTGACGCAAGGCCGGAACA
>JALORV010000461.1 GCA_025458735.1 Burkholderiaceae bacterium
CGCCGCGCCATGCCGGCGAGCTGAACCAGAAGTAGGACGAGCGGAGCGCCTGCCGCGGGCGCCGCTGCCCGGATGGCGGCGCTGGCGGTCCGGGCGCCTCGGGCGAATCGGGCGAATCGGGCGAATCGGGACACCCTTGGCATCGTCCGGCAAGATTCCGCAGTCCGTGCTGGTGGTGATCCACACGGCGGCGCTCGAGGTGCTGCTGCTAGAACGGGCCGACCACCCGGGCTTCTGGCAGTCGGTCACTGGCAGCCTCGACACACCGGACGAGCTGCCGCGGGCCGCCTGCGCCCGCGAAGTGGCCGAGGAAACCGGGCTGGCCGTCGATCCCGGCCGCTTCGACGACTGGCAGCTCGAACACCGTTACGCAATCTTTGCCGAGTGGCGTCATCGTTATGCGCCCGGCGTTACGCATAATACGGAGCATGTGTTCGGACTTCGTGTCGATCGCCCCTTCCAGCCGCGGCTTGCCCCCCGCGAGCACCGCGCCAGCCGCTGGCTGCCATGGCGGGAGGCGGCCGATGCCTGCTTCTCCTGGACCAATGCGGCGGCGATCCGCGAACTGCCTCGGCGCAGCGGCGCTTAGCCTGCTGGCCGGAGCGTTGCTGGCCGGCTGCGCCGCGCCGCGCGATCCCTACGCCGCGGCACCGGCCAGTGAACAGCTGGCGCGCAGCGACGCCCTCGGCGACTGCCTGCGGCGGCTGCAGCAGCTCGACGCGCGTATCGAGGCCGCCGGTGTGCGCGATGCGCAGGAACTCCGCGTCGACGGTTTCCCGTTCCTGCGCGCCGACCGCGCCACCGTCGCGCGGTCGCCGGCGACGGATGCGATGGCGGCCGGCGGTGCTGCCGCGGGCGCCGTCGATGCTGCCGCGCTGGCGCAGGCGCAGGTCGAGCGCATGGCGGCACTCGATGCCGAGGCGCGCACCATGGAGGCCGCCAACCTGCGGCTCGACGCTGCCGAACTGGCGGCGTTGCAGCGCTGTCGTGCCGACCTGCTCGCCGCCCTGCGCGCGGATGCCCGCGCAACCGACGCCGCCGTCGCGGCCGCGGTTCCCCCTGAGGCCTACAACGATGCGCTGCGCGTCGTCGGCCTCTATCCGATCAGCAAGTTTCCGTTCGTCTGGGGCGTGGCCGCCTGGCAGCAGTCGACGCGCGACCTGTTCGCCACACCGTTTCCCGAACTGCCGGTGCGCGGCAAGCGCATCCGCTACGTGCCCGGTGCGGCCGGCAGCGGCCCGGTGGCCGGCCTGCTGCCGAGCGATGCCGAAACCGCGGCTCCGACCTGTCCGTGGTGGTCGACACCCGCGAGCCGCTGACCTACGTGCGGGTCGCGTGGGCCGAATTCGCCGGGCGCCCCGCGATCCAGCTCGTGTACACGTTCTGGTTCCCGGCGCGACCGATCGACCATCCGCTCGACCTCGTCGGCGGCCGGCTCGATGCGCTTGTGTGGCGCGTGACGCTCGACCCCAAGGGCCGGCCGCTGGTGTACGACTCGATCCATGCCTGCGGCTGCTTCCACATGTTCTTCCCGACCGAGCGCGTGCGCGAGCGGCCCGGTCCCCTCGATCACGAAGGACTGTTCGACGAGACGATGTTCTCGCCGCAGGTGGTGTACTCGCCGGGGCCCGACGAGCGCGTCATGGTCTTCCTCGGCTCCGGTGATCACAACATCCTGCGCGTCGCGGTCGACCAGCCGCGCCCGGCACCCGGCGTGCCGTATCGCCTCGAGGACGAGAACACGCTGCGGCGCCTGCCGCTGCCCGCTGCGGCCGGCGGCGGCACGCGCAGCATCTTCGGCCCCGATGGCCTGGTGCCGGGTTCGGAGCGAGCGGAGCGGCTGCTGTTCTGGCCGATGGGCGTGCCGTCGGCCGGCCAGATGCGCCAGTGGGGCCATCACGCCACGGCCTTCGTCGGCCGCCGCCACTTCGACGATCCGCGGCTGATCGATCGCTACTTCTCGCTGGCGCCGGGAGCCGACTGAGACAGTCCGAGACGGCATGCAGCTGCGGGTCGCGACGTACAACATCCACAAGGGCGTGATGGGGCTCACCCGGCGCTCGCGCGTGCACGACCTGCGCGTGGCGCTGCACGCGATCGATGCCGACATCGTTTTCCTGCAGGAAGTGCAGGAGCGCAACGAGCGGCTGGCACGCCGTGCCGACCACCACAACGGCACGCAGCTCGACGTGCTGTGCACCGGCTCGTACCTGCACCGCGCCTACGGCATGAACGCGGTCTATCCGCACGGCCATCATGGCAACGCCATCGTCTCGCGGCACACCATCGGCCAGTTCCTCAACCACGACATCTCCGATCACGCGCTGGAGCGGCGCGGCATGCTGCACGCGGTCTCGCACCTCGAGACCCGCGCCGGTGCGATCGACGTGCACCTGATCAACACGCACTTCGGGCTGATCCGCCGCAGCCGCGCGCGGCAGGCTGACTTCCTGATCGACTTCGTCCGCAACGAGGTGCCGCCCGAGGCGCCGCTGATCATCGCCGGCGACTTCAACGACTGGCAGCAGGGCGTCGACGAGGTCCTGCACCGTGACCTCGAGGTGGTCGAGGCTGCGGCCGACTTCAACCGGCGCCAGCCCGGCCGGAGGCTCGATCGCCTGCTGCCGTGGCGGCGCGGAGCGCGCTCGCCGGTGGCGCGCACCTATCCGAGCGTCATGCCCTGGCTGACGCTCGACCGCATCTACGAGTGGGCGCAGCGTTCCGACCACATGCCGCTGATCGCGGACCTCGAGGTCGCATGAGGTGCCGGCCATGAGCTTCGCCGACGTCGCCCGCGCCTCCTGCGCCGCCGCGCGCCGCGCGCCGCGCGCCCCGTGAGCATGGGCGAACGGCCGGTGCACCGGCGTTCGCGCTTCGACATCAGTTCGCGGCCGCTCGTCACCGGCGGCAACCGCGTCGCGCTGCTGACCAACGGCGAGGAGTATTTCCCGCGGTTGCTGGCGGCGATCGAGCAGGCATCGCGCTCGATCCACTTCGAGACCTACATTTTCGCGGACGACAGCATCGGCCTGCGGGTGAGCGATGCGCTCGCTGTGGCGGCCGACCGCGGCGTGGCCGTGCACCTGCTGGTCGATGGCTACGGCACCGGCGCCTTTGCAGCGACGCTTAAGGCGCGCCTCGAACTGGTCGGCGCGCAGGTGGCCATCTACCGTCCTGCGCGCTGGTGGCGGCTGGAGCGCCGGCTGCTGCGGCGCATGCATCGCAAGCTGGTGCTGATCGACGACCGCGTCGCCTTCGTCGGCGGCATCAACATCATCGACGACCATCATCATCCGGACGGCGAGGCTGCGGGGCTCGGGCCGCGCTTCGACTTCGCCGTCGAGTGCGAGGGCCCGGTGGTGGCACCGATCGCCATCTCGATGAAGCGGCTGTGGTGGGCCCTGGCGGTGCTGCAGATGCGGCAGCGGCCGGGGCCGCCGCCGGTACTCGACGGTGCGGTCCATCCGCCGCTGCCCGGCGGCGTGCGGGCGTCGCTGCTGCTGCGTGACAACTTCCGCAACCGCCGCACCATCGAGCGGGCCTACCTCGAGGCGCTGGCGGCGGCCCGCGAGGAAGCGATCATCGCCATGGCCTACTTCGTGCCGGGCCGCGGCTTCCGGCGCGCGCTGCTCGACTGCACGCGGCGTGGCGTGCGCATCCGCCTGCTGGTGCAGGGCCGCGTGGAGTATGCGATCCAGCACTACGCGCAGGAGGCGCTGTACGGCCAGCTGCTCGATGCCGGCATCGAGATCCACGAGTACGGGGCGAGTTACCTGCACGCCAAGGTCGCGGTCATCGACGGGCGCTGGGCCACGGTCGGCTCCAGCAACATCGATCCCTACAGCCTGCTGCTGGCGCGCGAAGCCAATGTCGCGGTCGACGATGCCGGCTTTGCGGGGCAGCTGCGGGCGGTATTGCTGCAGGCGATCGATCGGCAGTCCCGCGCGGTGCGCGCCGAGGACTACGCGAGGCGCGGACTGCTGCGCCGTCTGCTCAACTGGGCCGCGTACGGTGTCGTCCGCTTCGCCGCCGTGGCGCTGGCGGGCGGGCGCGACTACTGACGCCCCGCCGGACAGAACGCTTGGAGTTGCGGGCGTCGCTAAGTCGACCGACAATGCGTTGCAAATGCGACGCATGGAGCTGCAATGAAGACCGCCACCATTCCTTCCCTGCGGGTCGACCCTGAACTCAGGACTGCTGCGGAAGAGGTTCTTGAAGACGGTGAAACGCTGTCCAGCTTCGTTGAACAGTCGATCCGCGATGGCGTCCAGCGTCGTCAGGCGCAGCGCGAGTTCATCGCAAGAGGGCTGAAGTCGAGAAAGTCGGCAACACGGAACCAGGACTACGTACCTGCGAGCAAGGTGTTGGGCCGCTTGGAAAGGATGTTGCAGAAGGCCAGGCGGGCTGCAGCCGCAAAGTGACGTTCCGCGTCCGCTTCACACGTGAAGCCGAGGATGACCTGGTTCGGCTGTATGAATTCATACTTGAGCGCGATGTGACGGACTGGGCGCTGGCGGAGCGCGCGCTGGAAGCCATCCGCCACGCTATCTCCGGTCTCGAGCGTTCCCCGTTCAGTTACAGAAGGGCCAGCGGCCAACGCAGCCCGTTTCTGCGCGAGCTTGTCATTGCGTTCGGCTCTGCGGGGTATGTAGCTCTCTTCGAGATCGAGGGCAGCGACGTCGTCACGGTTCTTGCCGTACGTCACCAGCGTGAGGACGACTACTTGTAGCGCGCCAGGGTCGCCTATCGGCATGGCAGTTGCGTCGGCTGTCCGGAGGGAGTTTCGTTGGCTTTGGGTCACGTCCCCCTGAAGCCGCGACCTCGCTCAGGGTAACGGCCAGCTTCGCTCGGCGCGCGGGGCGCGAGCGGGATCGCTACTTTGCGGTGAATCACTGTCGACGGCAGTGGCCGGCCGGCGGGTCCTGAACGCACCGACCGCGCCCGACCGGTGCAGTGTCCCTGTCCCCGGCTTCAGTCGATCGACACCGGCGCTTCCAGCGGCGGCAGCTCGAGGCTGACGGCAAACTCCTCCAGCAATTCGCGGATGTGACCGACGTTGAGCTCGGCCACACCGACGAAGCGCTTCAGCACACCGGGACGCCGCGGAAACGCGGCCAGGTCCATCGCGCGCGTCGTCAGCACCTCGAGGTAGACGCGGCGGGCCTCGAGC
>JALORV010000074.1 GCA_025458735.1 Burkholderiaceae bacterium
CTTGAGCTTCTCCTTGCGCTCGACCTCCTCGCCCTCGGTGGCCTCGTCGAACCCGGGGTCGATCTTCGGCCGCTCGGCCTCGTCGAGCGCGAGCTTGGCCAGCCGGCTCTCGTAGTAGATCGGCACCGTGGCGCCGTCCTGCACGGCGCGCTGGATGTCGTAGACGCTGATGTAGTTGCCGAACACGGCGCGCGTGTTGGCGTCCTGCAGTTCGATCGGGGTGCCGGTGAAGCCGATAAACGAGGCGTGGGGCAGCGCGTCGCGCATGTGGCGCGCGTAGCCGTCGATGAAGTCGTACTGGCTGCGGTGCGCCTCGTCGGCAATCACCACGATGTTGCGGCGGTCGGACAGCATTGGGTGCCGGTCGCCCTTCTCTTCCGGGAAGAACTTATGGATGGTGGTGAACACCACCCCGCCCGCCGCCACGCTGAGCAGCTCGCGCAGATGCGCGCGGCTCTCGGCCTGCACCGGCGGCTGGCGCAGCAGGTCGCGTGAGTACGACGAGGGTTGGATTTTCCATCGCCGGCTCGCGGATGATGCGGCCGGCGTAGAAGACCATCGTCAGGCTCTTGCCCGAGCCCTGGGTGTGCCACACCACGCCCACGCGCCGGTCGCCCGGATGACCACCGGGTTTGCGGCCCGACTCGTAGCGCCCATCCGCCGCATCGCGTGCCCGATCCAGATCTGCCGCCCGCAGCGTCTCGCCCACCGCCACCTGCACCGCATGGAACTGGTGGTAGCCGGCCATCTTCTTGACGATGCGGCTGATCGTGCGCCAGGGCTTGAACCATTCCCGCCCGGCGCCGAGCGTGCCCACGCGCGCTTCCATCCCGTCGGAGACAGCGAGCAGCGCGTTCGGTGCAAACAGCGCCGGCAACTCGGCCTGGTAGGTCTGAAGCTGCTGGAAGGCGCTCCAGATCGTGGCGTTCTCGGCCGCGGCGTTCTTGAGCTCCAACACCGCCAGCAGCAGCCCGTTGACGAACAAAACCACATCCAGTCGGCGCGCGTGCTTGTTCTCGACCACGCTGAACTGGTTCACCGCCAGCCAGTCGTTGTTGTCCGGGTGCTCGAAGTCGATCACCCGTACCTGCGCGCCGCGGATGCTGCCATCGGCATCGCGGTATTCGACCGTTACGCCGTCCACCAGCAGGCGGTGCAGGGCGCGGTTGCGCACGATGAGGTCCGCGCCTTTGGGGCGCGTCAGCTTGCGGAAGGCGTCTTCCAGCGCCTCAGCGGGCAGCGCCGGGTTGAGCCGCCAGAGCGCATCGCGCAGGCGCTGGGCGAGTACAACCTGCCCGTAGTCGTCGCGTTCGGCCGCCGGTTCGCCGGGGGCGAGCTCGGCGCCGTTACGGACCTGCCATCCGACGGATTCCAGCCAGGCGAGGGCGGCCTGCTCAACGACGGACTCGTCGAATGCGGGCATGACGTTAAGCGCCTTCAATCAATTGATCGCTAATCTGCACGCGCATCCAGCCGAGCAGCACGAGATTCCGGATGGCGCTGGCCAGCGCGTGCCTCTTCTCCTCGGACTGCCAAGCCTTCTTCCATTCGAGCACATAGTCGTAGATATCCTGCTCTGCTACTGCGTCGGCACCCTTGGTCTGCTTGAGCTGTCGGCTCGCGTACAGAACGGTCATGACCTCTTCAGCCTGCTCGGTCGTCTTGATGCGGCTGAACAGGTCCACCGTCTTAGAGATTTTCTTCTGATGGGCCTCGATCTGTGTTGAGAACTTGCTCCGGTCTGCTTCGTATTGAGGGCCGACGGTCAGGGCCACCATTCGACCCAGGGACTTCTCCTGCAGCCAGTTCCGGTTCGCCAGCTCATGCAACGCTGCCTTCACATCCCCCGAGAACGGGCCGTAGCTGCCTTTGCCGAACACGAATCCCGTCGGCACGCCCATTTCGGTCAGGACATAGCAGAGCTTCTGAAAGATTGTGCGCCCCACCGGGTTGGCATAGGGCTGCGCTTGCAGCTCGCGCAGCACCTCCAGCAGCGCCACCCAGTCCGGATTCAACTTGTCTGCTCGGCGGCCGTGCGCCGCAAGCGACGCTGGAGGGGGTGCCGCCAAGAAATCCACACTGAGCTGATGACTCGGCGTACCGTAGGGGGCGAAGACCTCAATCTGCAAAGGAAGGGCGTGCAGCTTGCGATAGATCAGCGGGCCAACCTCTGCCCACTCCAGACCCCCGTTGCCGCATCCCAGGGGCGGAAGGGCCAAGCTGCTGACACCCCATTCCCCGACGTGCTCTGCGAGATAATCCAATCCCTGCTCGATGTCCACGATCCGGGATGGCGAGCGCCAGTGGCCTTTGGTCGGAAAATTGACGATCGAGGCCCCGAAGGCATCGCGATAAAGATACGGCTCGCCTAGACGAACCTCTTTGCGCTGGCATCGCTGGCGGTAGTCCTCGAACATTGCCGGCCAGTGCTTCTTGAACTCCTGCGCCACACCCTTGCCCATCACGCCAACGCAGTTGACGGTGTTGACCAGCGTCTGGGCCCGGCTCGCGAAGAGATCGCCAATCAACACCTTGAAGATGCCCATAGCTTGAACCTGTCAGCGAAAGAACAGAACGGCGTCTATGGTAATCGGCAATGTGCAGCCGAGCGCGGCGAGGCGCGCTTCGGCTGCGGCATCGACCACGTAGGCGCCTACCAGGAACCGAGGCTCGACCCGATGTGGTATCAGCACTTCCGCGCATTTGCGTGACTTGTGACGCCAGTATTCGATCTGGTCGCCGGGGTGGCGCCAGTCCATCGCGAAGATGTCATCCCAAGCGAGCAGCCGCCACTGGGTGGGGGCCAGGAAACGCACATAATCGCTGGCCGCGTTCTGGTCGGTGATCACAGCGCCAGGCAGGGTGAGTACCTGCGTAGAGACCCGCAGCACGCAGAGGCTATCCACCTCCGGCAGCCGCTTGTGCAGCATCGGGTTGCGGGCATGGAAGTAGAGGTTGGCATACTGGTGCAGCTTCAGGCCGCCTGGCACGTGCTTTTGGTCGCGCCGATCCTGCACCGGTTTCAGCGCCACTGAGTGATGCGCCAGCTTCGCCGCCCGTTCGTAAGACAGAATTCCGTGCGCGACCACCGAGGTCATGTTGGCCATCGGCATGATGCAGTGAAGCTCTGTGACGCGCGGGTCCATCATCACCCCGTCCCGGCGTCTTCAGATACAGCGCCGTCGGTCTCGAACTCGGCGCGATAAACGCGGTACGTCTCCGGCTCCATCTGGAACAGCACCTCGCTGGGCCGGAACTCGACATCGTAGATGCGGATCATCCCGTGGGCGTCATCTACGGACTCATTGAACTCGGGGCTGTCGTCGTAGAGGGCCCGCGACGATGGCAGCGACGTGCGGTCCTGTCGGTGGACGCGGTGGAGAAAGCCGACGATTGTGTCAGCGGCCTCGGCCGCCATCAGCGCTTGCACCGATTCCATCACGGGCTGCGGTCCGCCCGAGCCATGCGACGCAAAGCCGCACTGGTTGCGGAGCTCGCAGATACCTTGGATCGCCGTGCTCAGCCCGCTTAACGTCTGTGCTAGGCTCCTACGCACCTCGGCTGCGTTACTCGCCGTCGGGGGCAGGAACGGCAGCGACTGGCTCGCCGACTTGAACAGCTTGGGTAGATCGTCGTCCTCGCCGAACGTGATTGACCGTTCGCCGAGCACCGCCCGGCACACGCTTTCCACCAGAGTCTTCGCGAGGTCGAAGGCCAGCCCGGGATTCTCGACCACCGCCAGCTCGATGCTCTTCACCTGCTGTTCGATATGCACCAGCCCGCCCGCGATCGCGTCGCGGGCACCATGCATGACGAACGGGGCGGTGAGCGCGTCGACCATCAGACGATCTTGTCGGCGAACTTCTCTGCGTCCTTCACCCGCAGCTCGCCGGAGATTAGCTTGGGTAGGATGGTGTCGCGCATGGCGGCGAGGGTGCGCACTTCGTGTGCGCATTCGACGATGCGCTCGTAGTGGGGTCGCGCCAGCTTCTCAAACGCCTCCATCACCTGGGCTGATGGCGTGACGACCGGGATCGGCCGGAAGTTCGCTTTGCTGATCTCAAGAAAGGTCGAGCCGTTCGCTCGGCTGACGATGTCTTCGTGTGCGACGCTTGCCCACAGGAGCAAGAAGAGATTCGAAGTGCCTGAATTCGCCACCATCGCGATGAATCCCTGATTGATCGCTACCGGAAGCTCCGCGACTGCCAAGTAGCCGATCGGTGCGCGCGACGACAACAGCACGGTTCCTTTCGGAAGTAGTCCGGAACCAACCTGCGAGAGCCCGGCGTCAGTGATCTGGCGCTCCGTGTCGAGTAGGACGGGCACCGACAGGCCGGACAAATCCTTCGGCGTCGCCCACGCGTGCGTGCCACCATCCCAATACGACGGTTCCTTTGTGCTGGGAGTGGTTCCGCCAATCACGTCAGCCAAGTCGCCGACGGGCTTGACCTCCCACCCCTCCGGAATCTCGCCGAGTTCAGAGTCGACGAGGCGGGCGGGGAAGAGGTCGAGAATGTGTTCCGGCCACTGCCACCGGCCGGGGTCGCCTTCCGCTCCGGCCCCTGCCTCCGCTCCAGGCCAGGGGAGGTCGGAAGCCGCGGTAAGTGGTTTCCTTGGTTGGCTGCTACGCGCGCCATCCGGGCGTGCTCGCCCTTCGGCCTTGGCGCGGACGGGGTCGAAGTCCACGAACCACGACTTGAAGAGGGCGCGCGCCATCTCTTCCAGCGTCTTGTTCATGCGCCGGTTCAGCTCGATCTTATCGTCCAGCGTGCCGAGGATGTGGGCGATAGCGCGTTGTTCACTAGGAGGAGGAACCAGCAAAGGGCATGCGGCCAAGATCGACGTGTTCAGGTTCGGCATCGTGGCGCCGTGAGCGTGACGGACGATCCACTCTCGGACGCTGGGGTGTCCCAGGTAGTACGTCGCAAATCGCGGATCGGGACCTCGTGCGCCAAGCCGTACACGGAGGCATCCGGTGCCACACAACCACCCGTCTTCATGGTCTCGCACGAGCGCGCGTCGTTCGACGTCACCACGCCGGCTGTAGACGATGTCGCCAGCGCGGACCAAGTAACGGCTCAGACGTTGGGCGTCTTCCGGCGTGATGCGTGCGATGCCATCTTCAACGATGCGGTTGTCGCCGATGTTCTGGGGCATGATCGAGGGGATGCCGAGAGGGACATAGTCCGCAGCGTGCAGCTGGCTGCCAAACGGCCCTGTCTGGATGTCGCCCCCGCCGCGCTGACAGGCCATACCGAGAGTGGTGTACTCCCAGCCGCCAGGGGCAGGCCCGACCAACTCCTCACCCTCCATAACCAAGCTCCCTGAGGTTGGCGGCAATAGCAGCATCGAGCTTCGCGGCCTCGGACTGCTGCTCGCGCAGCGTCGCGGTGAGCCGCTGCATCTTTTCCTCGAACGGCTCGCCGTCGTCCTCCTGTGCTTCGGCGCCGACGTAGCGCCCGGGGGTGAGCACATGGCCGTGCTTGCGCACCTCATCCAGCGGCGCGCTCTTGCAGAAGCCGGGCACGTCGGCGTACTCGCCGGCCTCCTTCTCGCCGCGCCAGGCGTGGTAGGTGTTGGCGATGCGGGCGATGTCTTCTTCGGTCAGCTCCCTGTGGGTGCGGTCCACCAGGGGGCCGAGCTTGCGCGCGTCGATGAAGAGCACCTGGCCGCGGCGGTCGCGGAACTTGCCGTTCCGGCGGTCGCGCGCCAGGAACCACAGGCACGCCGGGATCTGCGTCGAGTAGAAGAGCTGGCCCGGAAGCGCGACCATGCAGTCCACCAGGTCGGCCTCGATCAGGCCCCTGCGGATCTCGCCCTCGCCGGACTGGTTGGACGACACCGGCCACCCCCGCGGGTGCGAGGTGGTGGACGATGTGCTGCACCCAGGCGAAGTTGGCGTTGCCCGCCGGCGGGACGCCGTACTGCCAGCGCAAATCGCCCCGCAGTCGCTCGCCGCCCCATTCGGAGATGTTGAAGGGCGGGTTGGCGAGGATGAAGTCGGCCTTCAGGTCCGGGTGGCGGTCGTTGTGGAAGGTGTCGCCCTGGGCGATCTGGCCGGAGTCGATGCCGCGGATGGCGAGGTTCATGCGCGCCAGGCGCCAGGTGGTGTAGTTCGACTCCTGGCCGTAGATCGATATGTCGGCCCTGACCTTGGCGCCGGTGTTTCCGCCATGGCCGTTGCCCTTGGCGTGCGCGCGGATGAACTCCACCGACTGCACGAACATGCCCGACGAGCCGCAGCAGGGGTCGTACACCCGGCCGCGGTAGGGTTCAAGCATTTCGACCAGCAGCTTGACCACGCAGCGCGGCGTGTAGAACTCGCCGCCCTTCTTGCCCTCGGCGCTGGCGAACTGCGAGAGGAAGTATTCATAGACGCGGCCGAGCACGTCCTTGGCGCGGCTGGCCTCGTCGCCGACGCGGATGTTGCTGATCATGTCGATCAACTGGCCCAGGCGCTGCTTGTCGAGCGCGGGGCGGGCGTAGTCGCGCGGAAGCACGCCTTTCAAGGCCGGGTTGTCGCGCTCGATGCCGGCCATCGCATCATCGACGAGCTGGCCGATCGTGCTCTGGCGCGCCTGCGCCTTGAGGTGCGGCCAGCGCGCCTCGAGCGGCACCCAGAAGATGCTCTGGGCGCGGTACTCGTCGGGATCTTCGGGGTCGGCGCCCTCGTCCTTCTCGGCCAGCAGCGCGGCGTGCTTCTCCTCGAAGGCGTCGGAGATGTACTTGAGGAACAGCAAGCCGAGGCAGACATGCTTGTATTCGGCGGCGTCCATGCTGCCGCGCAGCGCGTCCGCCATCTGCCAGAGCTGCGCCTCGTAGCCGATAGTGGCGGCGCTTTCGCCGGCTGCCTCTGCGTTGTTCTTTCGCTTCGCCAAGTTCTACCTCATGTGGTCGTTTCTGCACGCGGGTCTGGGGCAGCTAACGCCAGCCGTAGCCGGCGCATTTGTAGTGAGCGCAGCGAACGAAAATTGCGTCCAACTTAACGGCATTGTTAGGTTTATCCATTTTCAACGTGCTACTGGGCCGTACAGTTCTCTTGTCCCGCAGGGCCTCGTCGAAGGTGTGCCCCTCACCTACCACCGCACTCTTGACGCCCCCGGGGTAGGCAACATAGCCGAGGGCGTGCTTCCCGATGACGATCTTGAGGTGCTTCATAGCCATCTCCGCTGACATGGGCTTGGCTCGCCCCGCCGATCAGACTTCCTGGTAGATCTCGGCCCCCTCCTTGAGGAAATCCCGGGCCTTTTGCTTCATCCCCTCCGCCAGGGCGGCCTCGACGTCCCCGATGCGCTGAGCCTCGGCATAGTCCCGCACCTCCTGGGTGATCTTCATGGAGCAGAAGTGGGGACCACACATGGAGCAGAAGTGGGCGACCTTGTGGGCCTCGTGGGGCATGGTCTCGTCGTGGTACTCCCGGGCACGCTCCGGGTCCAGGGACAGGTTGAACTGGTCCTCCCAGCGGAACTCGAAGCGGGCCTTGGACAGGGCGTTGTCCCGCACCTGGGCGCCGGGCAGGCCCTTGGCCAGGTCGGCGCCGTGGGCGGCGATCTTGTAGGCGATGATGCCATCGCGCACGTCCTCCTTGTTGGGCAGGCCCAGGTGTTCCTTGGGCGTGACGTAGCAGAGCATGGCGGTGCCGTACCAGCCGATATTGGCGGCGCCCATGGCGGAGGTGAGGTGATCGTAGGCGGGGGCGATGTCGGTAATCAGGGGCCCCAGGGTGTAGAAGGGGGCCTCGTGGCAATCTCGC
>JALORV010000075.1 GCA_025458735.1 Burkholderiaceae bacterium
GCGCCCGACGGCGCGCCGCCGCGGCCGGGTTCGGGCTACGAACTGGCGCTCGAGGGGCCGTTCGGCGACCACACCGGCTACTACAACGAGCGGGACTGGTTTCCGGTGTTCACGGTCGATCGCATCACGATGCGCCGCGCGCCGATCTATCACTCGACCTACACCGGCAAGCCGCCCGACGAGCCCGCGATCCTCGGTGTTGCGCTCAACGAGGTGTTCGTGCCGATCCTGCAGCGCACCTTCCCGGAGATCGTCGACTTCTACCTGCCACCCGAGGGCTGCAGCTACCGGATGGCCGTGGTGTCGATGCGCAAGCAGTATGCCGGCCACGCCCGGCGGGTGATGTTCGGCGTGTGGAGCTTCCTGCGCCAGTTCATGTACACCAAGTTCATCATCGTCGTCGACGATGACATCGATGCGCGCGACTGGAAGGAAGTGATCTGGGCGCTGACCACGCGGGTCGATCCGACGCGCGACACCGTGCTGGTGGACAACACGCCGATCGACTATCTCGACTTCGCCTCGCCGGTGTCCGGGCTGGGCAGCAAAATGGGGATCGACGCGACCAGCAAGTGGGCGGGCGAGACCTCGCGCGAGTGGGGTCGGCCGATCACGATGGACGCAGCCGTGAAGGCACGCGTCGATGCGCTCTGGAACGAGCTCGGGCTCGACTGACTGCGGAGGCCACGATGGGCATCGAACGCAAACCGATCCGGCGCGGCGGCATCCGCTCCGCCGGCTACGACCGCAACCTGCGCGTGCTCGAGATCGAGTTCGACAACGGCCAGGTCATCCAGCACACCGCCGTCGGCGAAGAGATCGCGCGCCGCTTCCTGACCGCGTCGGCGCCCGGCAGCGTCTACAAGGACACGATCCAGGAAGAGTTCACGATCAAGCGGATCCGGTAGTGACGGCGCCGGCTAGCGGAAGAACAGCGTCGCCAGCCCCAGGAAGATGAAGAAGCCGCCGGAGTCGGTGGTGAAGGTGAGCAGCACCGATCCGCCGATCGCCGGATCGCGGCCGGAGGCCCGCAGCGCCATTGGCACGGCCAGGCCCACGGCCGCCGCCACCAGCATGTTCAGGATCATCGCCAGGAACATGACCAGGCCCAGCAGCACGCCATTGGGCGTATCGCGGTACAGCAGCCAGGCCAGCAGGCTGGTTGCCGGCCGTCACCTGACCCAGCGCCAGCGAGCGCACCAGCAGCGTCAGTGTCTGGTTGCCGGAGTTGCCCGCGATGCCGGCGACGATCGGCATCAGTGCCGCCAATGCCACGACCTTCTCGATCGTTCCTTCGAAGGCGTCGATGACGCGGCTGGCAAAGAACGCCGTGCACAGGTTGACCGCCAGCCACAGCCAGCGGTTCTTGGCCGAGTTCCAGACCGAGGCGAAAATGTCCTCGTCCTCGCGCAGGCCGGCCTGCGCCAGCGCAGCCTCCTCGCCTTCCTCCCGGATCACGTCGACCACCTCGTCGATCGTCAGCCGGCCGACCAGATGGCCGCCGGCGTCGACCACCGGTGCCGACACCAGGTCGTACCGCTCGAAGGCCTGCGCCGCCTCGCCGCCATCGTCCATCGGCGACAGCGTCAGCAGATCGGTGTTCATCACGGCCGTCACTTCGGTGTCGGGCTCGTTGATCAGCAGCCGGTCGAGCGACAGCGCGCCCTTGAGCACTTCGTGGCGGTCGACGACGAAGATCTGGTCGGTGTGGTCCGGCAGTTCGTCGAAGCGGCGCAGGTAGCGCAGCACGACCTCGAGGGTCACGTCCTCGCGGATCGTGATCATCTCGAAGTCCATCAGCGCGCCGACCGAGCCTTCCGGATACGACATCGCGGCGCGCAGCTGTGCCCGCTCCTCGCTCGACAGACCGGCGCGCACCTCGTCGACGACGTCGGCCGGCAGATCGGGCGCGAGAGCCGCGATCTCGTCCGTCTCCAGGCTCTCGACCGCGTCGACCAGTTCCTCGCGGTCCATCGACGCGATCAGCGTCTCGCGCACCGCGTCGTTGACCTCGATCAGGATCTCGCCGTCGCGGTCGGCCTTGACGCCGTCCCAGACGAGCAGCCGTTCATCGAGCGGCAGCGCCTCGAGGATGTAGGCGATGTCCGCCGCGTGCAGGCGGTCGAGGATCGAACGCAGTTCGCCCAGGTGCTGGCGATGCACCAGCTGCTCGACCAGCACCTTTTTGTCGTCGGCGGGCGTCTGCTCGCGGTGTACCAGCGCCTCGACCCGGCGCTGCTTCTCGAGCAGTTGCTGAACGCGCAGCAGCGCACGTTGCGCCGCTTCGGGATCGCGCACCGGCGATTCGCGCTGGTCGGCGCGTGGCAGGACTTCGGGCTCGGTCATGTCGGCGGCTCCCACGCACCAGGCCGATGGGGCAAGCGCGGGATCACGCGTGGGGCGCGACGGGCCGCGGGCAAAAGTGGCGGCGCGATTGTAAGCGCGGCAGCGCCGCGCCGATGCGTTGAAGCCCGCTCAGGGCAAGACGGCGTCGGGCATGTAGCGCAGGATCGCGCTGCTGCGGCTGTCGAGGTAGGGACCGGAGCGGATGCGGCCGTAGCGCTTCGGCGCCGGCAGGTAGGCGGCCAGGCGCGCGGACTGCTCGGGCCCGAGCTGCGCGGCCGACACGCCGTAATAGTGCCGCGCCGCCGCCTCGGCGCCGAACACGCCATCGCCCCACTCGACGACGTTCAGATACACCTCGAGGATGCGCCGCTTGTCCCAGATCGCCTCGATCATGTAGGTGATGACGAGTTCCTGCGCCTTGCGCACATAGCTGCGCTCGGGCGACAGGAACAGATTCTTGGCGAGCTGCTGGGTGATGGTGGAGCCGCCGCGAGCCGGGCGGCCGCGCTTGCGATTGTCTTCGTAGGCCTTTTCGATGGCCTGCCAGTCCACGCCCTCGTGCTCGGCGAAGCGTGCGTCCTCGGCGGTGACGACGGCTCGCTTGAGGCTGACGGAAATGCGCTCATAGGGCACCCAGCGGTGCTTCAGTTCCGCCTTCGGATTGCGCGCCTGCAGCGCTGCCAGCTCGCGTCGCATGAATGCCGTCTCGCGCGGATCGTTCCAGCGCCACCAGGCGATCCAGCCCGCATACCAGAGCTGCACCGCGATCAGCAGCAGCAGCGCCAGCAGCACGGTGCGCAACAGCCAGCGCAGCACGAACGAGGTGGACTTCAAGCAGGCTCGAAGATCAGGGGACCCCGCGCCGAAGCGCGGGCGGCCGTCAGCGCACGGCGGTCGTGCTGTCGGCGGCACCCAGCGGCACGGCGCGGCTGAGCAGCTCGCGCAGTTCGCGATAGACGGGTGCGGTATCGGGGCGCACGCCGCGCCACAGCAGGAAAGACTCGGCCGCCTGCTCGATCAGCATGCCGAGGCCGTCGCACACCGTCCTCGCGCCGCCGCTTCGCGCCAGTTCCATGAACGGCGTCGGATCGGCGGCGTAAACGAGGTCGTAGGCCAGCGTGCAGTCGTTGAAGGTCTCGGGATCGATCGGCGGGGCGTCATGCTTGAGGCCGGTCGAAGTGCCGTTGACGATGAGATCGAAGTGCTCGGCGGGAATCTCGTCAAGATGGATCGCCTCGACGCCGAACTCCTCACCCAGTTCCTCGGCGCGCTGGTGGGTGCGATTGGACACCGCAATCCAGCGCGGGCTCGCGTCCAGCAGTGCACCGATGACGCCGCGCACGGCACCGCCGGCACCGAGCACCAGCACCGAACACTCGGAGAAGTCGAACTTCAGCCGTTCGCGCACGTCGCGCACGAAGCCGATGCCGTCGGTGTTGTCGCCGAAGATCGTGTCGCCGTCGAAGACCAGGGTGTTGACTGCGCCGGCCAGCCGCGCGCGCGGTGCCAGTTCGTCGGCCAGCTTGGCGGCATCGATCTTGAAGGGCACCGTGACATTGAGGCCGCGAAAGCCGGCATCACGCAGGGCCAGCGCGCGGTCCTCGAAACCGTCGAGCGGCGCCTCGATGCGTTCGTAGGACATGCGCTGCCGGGTCTGCCGGGCAAACAGCTCGTGTATCTCCGGCGAGCGGCTGTGTGCGATCGGGTTGCCGACCACGCCGTACTTGTCAGTGCCGCTCATGGTGTGCCGCTGCTTCGCGTCGACAGCTGGTCGTTGGTGAAGATCCAGGTCCGGGTGATTTCCAGCACATCGGTGTCGCGCGCGATCTCGGGCGGAAACGGCGGATACGGAGCGGCCATGTTAACGATGCGGCGGGCCGCGCGGTCAAGTACGGGCGATCCCGAAGACTGCTCGATCGAAGCCTCGACCACCGAGCCGTCCTTGCGCACGGCGACAGTCATGCGCAGCACCCCGTAGACCCTGCCGCGGGCCTCCTCGGGATAGTTGTCGTTGCCGATCCGCTCGACACGGGCCCGCCAGTCTTCGACATAACGGGCGTAACGGTACTCCGAAGTGCTCGGCATGAAGTGATGCTTGCGCGGCCGCTTCTGGTAGTCCGACACCTGCTTGGCGATTTCGGCCTGTGCGCGCGCGAGCTGCTGGCGCGTCTGCTCGTCGGCCGATCCGGACTGCCGGAGTTCGGCCACGGATTCGCGCGGCGGCACCGGCCGCATCTGCAGCGAGTCCTTGAGCGCGGCGAGCAGGCGCTTCTGCTCTTCCTCGAGCTCCTCGACCAGCCTGCGTGCTGAATCCAGTGCATCGCCGTCCTGCACCTGCTGCGTGTTAGGAAGCGGCGAGCTGCGCCGTCCGGCATCGTGCGACCCGCCGCCGTCGAGGCTGGCCTGCGCCAGGGCCTCCGCCTTGAGCGGGCGCGACTCGCTCTTGGCATTGACCAGGATGATTTCGAGCGGCGGATCGGTCGATCGCACGCGCAGGAAGTCGGGGTCGACAAAGCGGATCGCCAGCACGGTCATGTGCAGCCCGATCGACACGGTCAGCGCCATGACAAGCACCTTGTCGGCCAGGAAGGCCGCCACGCCGTGCGGCGGCTCGTCGGCGAGACTCATGCGCTAGTCGGTGCTGTCCATGATGGCGCGCCGATTGTAGCCATCGTGTCCCCGCGTCGATCACACGATCACGCGACTGTCGTGCGGATGACTCAGCCCGAGGCTTTGCCCGGCGCAGGTTCGTCGGCGTTCGTTGTGCCGGGTGTGCGCGCGCCGTCGCCAGCGGAGAGCCCGCCGGCGCTGGCCGCCGCAGCCGCATCCTGGCCCTCGACGGCGGCGCCCTCGTTCGCGCCCGCTTCCGCCGGTTCGATCTCTTCCGCCTCGTCGACCTCATCGACCTGTGCCGACAGCACGCGATGCACGCGCGCCTGCAGCGTCAGGTCGACTTCAACGTCGAGCTCGAGCTGCTGGCCGCGCGGCAAATCGGGCAGCCCGGGCAGGCGCGTCACGAACGGCAGCCCGGCCAGCCGCAGCACGTCGCCGCGCAAGACGGTGGCGTCGATGCGCTCGACACCCTGCTGGCGCAGCCAGCGCAGCGACCAGTAGCGTTCCATGCGCTCCTGAAACTCAGCGTAGGCGGCATAGGCGGCGTCGAAGCCCGAGACGATCGCAAACAGTTCCGCGTCGTTGCTCGCATACGGAGGCGACGATCCGCGCACGCAGGTCACCAGCTGGCGCTGGTTGACGAGGTCGACATAGCGGCGCAGCGGCGAGGTGCTCCAGGCATAGTGGCTGACGCCGATGCCCTCGTGCGCCGCAGGCGTGGTCGACATGCGCACCCGGCCCAGCGCCTGCGAGCGATAGATGCCGGCCACACCGCGTTCGGCCAGCCAGCGGCCCCAGGTGCTGTTGGCAAAGATCATCAGCTCCGCTACCAACAGGTCGAGCGGCGCACCGCGCCGGCGCGCCCGGACCGACACCTGCGCGCGTTCGCCCTCGCCGTCGAGGTCGAACGAGTAGTCGATGCGGCCGAGCGGTTCCGCGCGACCGCGCACAGCCTCGCGCCGTGCCAGAAGCGCGCGTGCAAAGCGCCACAGCGACGCCAGCTCGCCCGCGAACGGCCCCTCGAAAATCGCCCCGGCCACCGCATCTTCGGTGACGGCTTCGTCGAGTTCGTCGTGTCGCAGGTTGGCCGCGATGCGCACTCGCTCGATGCGGGTGTCGATGCCGCGCACGGCATGGTCAGCGTCGACCTCGACGTACAGCGAGAGCACCGGAACCTCGCGCCCGGCATCGAGCGAGTACGCGGACACCCAGTCGGGCGGCAGCATGGTGAACTTGATGCCCGGCGCATAGACCGTCGACATGCGGCTGCGCGCCAGCAGATCGAGCGCGTGGGCGCGATCGATCGCCAGCGCCGGGGCCGCGATGTGGATGCCGATACGCAGGCGGCCATCGCCGAGCGGCGTGACGGAGAACGCATCGTCGATCTCGGTGGTGGTGCTGTCGTCGATCGAGAACGCCGGCGCAGCGGCCAGCGGCAATGCGGCGTCGCCCGCCGGCTGCGGCAGCCCGCCCGGAAACCCCGGACCCCGCGGAAAGTGCTGCGCCAGGAAGCTGTCGACGTGCCAGCGGTAGGGCGACTCGATCGCGCCCGACGCCAGCAGCAGCCGCAGCGGCGTCGTCTGGCGCGCGGCGGCGGCCTGCTCCAGCGCCCGGAACTCCAGCGACGCGCGATCAGGACGCACCAGCAATGAAATTGCCTGTTCGGCAATCGCGGGCGGCGCGCGGCCGGCGGTCAGCTCCTCCGCATACTGGCGGCGCAGTTCTTCCTGGAGACGCTTGCGTTCGACCGCAGCGAGTGCCGCCTTGAGCGTATCGGGTGGCGCCGGCCGGTACTGGCCGCGTCCCTTGCGATAGAAGTACACGGGCGCGGAGTGCAGTCGCAGCAGCAGCGCTGCTTCCTGCACACGCGTGGGCGTGCCGCCGTAGTAGTCGCTCGCCAGTTCACGGAAGCCGAACTCGTCCTGCGGCGCCGCCTCCCAGAGGAAGTCGAGGTCAATCGCATCCGCCTCGGCGGCGGCCTGCTCCAGCAGGCGCGCGGGCGGTGGCTCGTCGAACTGCAGCAGCACGTGCGATGCCTTGACCTTGGCGCGCTTGCCGCTCGGCAGCTCGACCTGGAACGAGGCGTCGGTCGCCGACAGCACGCTGCCGGCACGAAAGACGCCGTCCTCTTCGAACAGCAGGTTCAAGCCGGCCTCTTGCGAGCGTCGCAGCGTACGCGCACTCGGCGCAAGGCAATGACGGTCGTCAGGCGGCGGGCAGTCATGCCGCCGTCTCGGTTTCGAGCCCGCCGCTGACGCGCACGAGTTCGGCGGGCGGGATCGGAAACACGCAGTGCGGCGTGCCGCCGGCGGCCCAGACGACGTCGAAGCGACGCAGCGATGCGTCGATGACGGTGAACATCGGCCGGGCGTGCCCCATCGGCGCCACGCCGCCGATCGCGAAACCGGCGTGCTCGCGCACGAACTCCGGGCTGGCGCGCTCGATCGGCTCGCCCACGAGTTGCGCGATCCGGTCTTCGCTGACGCGGCGGTCGCCGGCGGCGATCACCAGTACGGCGCGCCCCGACGGCTCCGCACGGAACACCAGAGACTTGGCAATCTGTCCGACGTCGATGCCGAGGGCCGTCGCCGCCTGCTGCGCAGTGCGGGCGGCGACGTCGAGTTCGATGACCCGGGCGCCAACGCCGGCGGCGTCGAGCGCCGCCTGCACCCGCTGCGCCGAGGAAGGAAGCTCCGACGCCATGCTAGACAGTGAGACCGCCGGCCACTTCGATCACCGCGCCGTTGATGTAGGAGGCCTCGTCCGAGGCCAGGAATGCATAGACGTTGGCCACGTCCTGCGGCGTGCCGAGCCGCCGCAGCGGCACCCGCTCCTTCATCTGGTGCAGCACCTTGTCGGGAATCGAGTTCAGGATCGGCGTCTCGATGAAGCCCGGCGCCACGGCATTGCAGCGCACGCCCTTGGGGCCGAGTTCACGCGACCAGGTCTTGACGAAGCCGATCACGCCGAACTTACTGGCAGCGTAGTTGGTCTGCCCGAAGTTGCCGTAGATGCCGACCACGCTGGAGGCATTGAGGATCACACCGCGGCCCTGCTCGACCATCGTGTCGACCACGGCGCGCGAGCAGTTGAAGGTGCCCTTGAGATTGACGTCGATGACGCGGTCGAACTGCTGGTCGTCCATTTTCTGCAGCCGGGCGTCGAGCGTGATGCCGGCATTGTTGACCAGCACGTCGATTTTCCCCAGCCGGCTGCGCACGGCTTCCACCATCGCCTCGATCTGGTCGCGGCGCGTGACATCGACCACGTGACCCTCGACCGGCCCGAGTTCGCGCAGCGCTTCCACCGCAGCGTCCACCGCCTCGCGGCGCACGTCGCACAGCGCCACGGTCGCCCCCTCCTCCAGAAAGCGCTGCGCGGTTGCGAAGCCGATGCCCTGCGCCCCGCCCGTAACGATGCACACCTTGCCCTGCAGTCGCTTCATCGCCCTTCCCTCCCGTCGTGGCCGGACCGGACTAGGCCGTCGGCTCCATGCAGAAATCCAGCACCTCGCCAAGATAGACGGCGAAGTCCGACAACTCGTGATCACTGCCGTCGATCACGCGGGTGCGGGCGCCGCGGTACTTGCCGGTCATCGTGCGGTAATCGATCACTGCATCGCCGGTGGCGGCGAGCAGGAAGTAGCGCTCGGGGCGCGTGATCACCGGCGTGTCGATCGCCACGAGTTCGTCGAGGTACTCGCGGCGGAAATCGATCCGCTCCTGCGAAAAGTAGACCGGCTGCGTCCCGAGGTGATCGGCGAGATCATCCTGCGGCCGGATGGCCGGGTTGAGCAGCGCGGCACGGCAGCCGGCCTGCTCGGCAAGCCAGGTGGCGTAGTAGCCGCCGAGCGAGGAACCGATCAGCGCCAGTGTTGCTGCCGGCACGCCGGCGATCAATGCCTGCACTTCGGCCACGGCGCGGGCCGGCGACGCCGGCAGCGCCGGGCACACGTAATCGCCGGCGCGGCCGCGCGCCGCCATCGCGTCACGCAGCATGGTGGCCTTGCGCGAGGCCGGCGATGAGCGGAATCCGTGCAGGTAGACGATCACGCGGCAGCCGTCCGCAACGCCAGCCGCTCGAGCAGCCGGCCATGAATGCCGCCGAAGCCGCCGTTGCTCATGACGACGATGCGGTCACCGGCGCGGGCGCCCTCCAGCACGCGGTCGACCAGCGCCGGCATGTCGGTTTCCGTGCAGGCACGCTCCCCGAGCGGCGCCAGGGCAGCGGCGACGTCCCAGTCGACACCGCCGCTGTAGCAGTAGACGCGGTCGGCCTCCGCCAGGCTCGGCGCCAGATCGGCCTTCACGGCTCCGCGCTTCATCGTGTTCGAACGTGGCTCCAGCACCGCCAGGAGGCGTCCGCCGCCCGCCTGCGCGCGCAGGGCAGCGAGCGTCGCCCGGATCGCCGTCGGGTGATGGGCGAAGTCATCGATCACGGTGACGCCGGCCACGGTGCCGCGGACTTCCAGCCGCCGCCGCACTCCGGCGAAGCGCGCCAGCGCCGACAGCGCGACTTCCGGATCGACGCCCACGTGCTGCGCAGCGGCGATCGCGGCCAGCGCGTTCATGCGGTTGTGCTCGCCCGGCAGGCCGAGTTCGAGCGGCCCGATGTCCCTGCCCTCAACCTGCACCGGATAGGGCGGCGCCGCACCCATCTGCCAGCGGCCGCCGCCGAAGGTCTGCACTTCGCTCCAGCAGCCGCGCGCCAGCACGCGCCCGAGAGCGCCGTCGCGCGCGTTGACGATCAGCCGCGCACTGGCCGGCAGCGTGCGGATCAGGTGATGGAACTGGGTCTCGATCGCGGTCAGGTCCGCGAAGATGTCGGCGTGGTCAAATTCCAGGTTGTTCAGGATCGCCGTTCGCATCCGGTAGTGCAGGAACTTCGAGCGCTTGTCGAAAAAGGCCGTGTCGTACTCATCAGCCTCGATGACGAAGCAAGTGGTGTTGGTGTGACGCGCCGACACGCCGAAGTCCTGCGGTACTCCCCCGATCAGGAACCCAGGCGCCAGCCGGGCATGTTCGAGGATCGCGGCCAGCATGGCCGTGGTCGTGGTCTTGCCGTGTGTGCCGGCCACCCCGAGCACATGTCGACCCGCGAGCACGTGCTCGGCCAGCCACTGCGGGCCGGAAACGAATGGCTCGCCGGCGTCCAGGATCGCTTCCATCAGCGGGTTGCCCCGCGTCACGACGTTGCCGATCACCCAGAGGTCGGGCGCCAGGCTGCGCTGGTCGGCACCAAAGCCCTCGACCAGCCGTATCCCGGCGGCCGACAGCTGATCGCTCATCGGCGGGTAGACATTGGCGTCGCAGCCGGAGACGCGGTGGCCGCTCGCCTGCGCCAGTTGCGCCAGGCCGCCCATGAAGGTGCCGCAGATGCCGAGGATGTGGATGTGCACGTGGTGCCGAACGAAGCGGGCGGCGCGCGGTCGAAGCATCGATCCGCGCAGGGCGTCGACCCCCTGACGCCGAGGCGCGCGATTGTAATGCGCGCCGGCGTTCGACATCCCCCGGCGACTGTCTAGACTTGCTGGGCGAAGCGGCGGTCGCGCGGGCGCAGCTGCCGGACAATGCCGAGATCGAGTGTGAGATCCGGCGTCATCTGCAGTTGTACGCGGCGGCGACCCACCCGCAGCTGCTCTCCGCACTGCGCCGCGTGGCCGCGCGCGTGATGGAGCAGCTGGCAGAGTTCAACCCGCACCTGATCGGACCGGTGCTGAGCGGCATCGCTACCGAACACTCCGACATCGACCTGCACCTTTACACCGACTCGGCCAAGGACGTCGAACTGCGACTGCTCAATGACGGCCTGGACTTCGATGTCGATGAGGGAACTGCCGAAGAACACCCGGTGGCGCTGGAACGTCAGCTTCGTGGTGCCGGCGCGGGAGCCCGGCCTGCCGGCAGCGTTGCGGGTCGTCGGTGTGCGGCTGCATGTGTTCGACACCGCCGCCGTCCGTGTGGCCCCGCGCCACCGCGCAGCGGCCGCGGCTGGATTCGACCTGCACCCGATCGCCGCCGGCGGCCGTGCCAGCCTGTCCGCGCTGCGACAGCTGATCGCTGCCACTGAAAGCGAAGCGTCATGAGCACTGACAGCGGCCGAGGTCGCCGGCGTTGGCTGCTGACGGGCGTAGGCGC
>JALORV010000076.1 GCA_025458735.1 Burkholderiaceae bacterium
GTCGTGGTGCTTGCCACGCCGTACGAGGCGGCGCTGTCCATCGCGCGCTCCGTTGCCGACTGGAACGGCCGCATCCTCGTGGATGCCACCAACCCGCTCGCGCCCGGGCTGGCCGGGCTGTCGGTCGGCACGACGACGTCGGGCGCCGAGCAGATCGCAGCAGCCGCCCATCGTGCGCGCGTGGTCAAGGCATTCAACACCACGGGCGCAGAGAACATGGCGGACAGCCGCTATTCGGCAGGCGCAGTTTTCATGCCGGTGTGCGGAGACGATGCCGATGCACGTGCGCGCGTCATCGCGCTGGCGACGCTCATCGGCTTCGATGCCGTGGATTGCGGCGACCTCGGTGCCGCACGCTACCTCGAGCCGTTCGCAATGACCTGGATTCACATGGCGATCAAGCTCGGGCACGGGCGCAGCTTCGCCTTCGCACGGCTGCGCCGCTGACGTGAGGCGCCTGTTACCAAGACACGGCTCGAGGCGTTGCCGGTCGCGCCGCGGCTCCCGTTGCGAGTGATTGTTCCGGATGCGCAGGCGCCAGGCCTGGCGCGTTTGCGACGAGTTCTGCGACGAGTGCCCGAGCCTCAAGCAGTCCCGGGACCGGACCGATGCGAAGATCGCGGTCGCGAGCCGGCGCCGTCATCGTAAGGCCTGCTGGTCCCATCCATGGGCACCCCTCTCAACCCCTTCCTGAGCCAGAAGTTCCGCTTCTGGTCGTTTGTGTCCATGTTTCTCCTGGTGTTCGTGCATGGCTACAACGTGGAGCCACGCTACCTGCAGCCATGGACCACGCCGCTCGAGCCCCTGACCGCAACGGGATTCGTGGAATACCTGGTGGCCAACGGCTTGCTCCGCTTCCGGATCCCGATGTTGTTCATCATCTCCGGGTACCTCTTTGCCCTGCATGACGACCGGCCCCACCGCCAGCGCGTGCGCAAGCGGTTCCGTACGCTTCTGGCCCCATACCTGATCTGGAGCGCCTTCGGCATCCTGCTGACGCTCGTGCTGGAGCTGCATCCCTACATGCGCGGCGCCATTGCCAGTTCCCACGTCGTGCAGATTGATGACACGCGAATGCTGCTCCACGAGCATCGCTGGTACGAGATTGCGGTCCGCTGGCTGTTCTTCCCGGTTTCCTACCAGTTGTGGTTCATCCGCGTCCTGCTCGTCTACAACCTGGCCTATCCGTTGATCGTCAGGGCGGTCACGCACGGGACCGCCCGGTACGTGTTCTTCTCCTTCGCCGTGCTGTGCTGGCTGGCGACAGTCAACCTCGTCTTCGTGGAAGGTGAAGGGTTGCTGTTCTTCTCACTGGGGGTCTGGATTCAGAAGACCGGCTTCTCCATCGATTCTCCGAAACCCTGGCTGAATCCGATCGGCTGGTTCACCGCATTCGCAGGCATGGCCGTACTGAAGACCTGGCTCGCCTTCCGGGGCCAGCCGCTGATGGGTAACGGCGTCTACCCGCTGATGACCCTCCTCCACAAGGGCACGGTCATCAGCGGCCTGATCGCCTGCTGGTACGGTGGCGATGCCGTCGTCCGCTGGTGCATGGCCCGGCCGTGGTTCGTCTGGCTCAGCGCTTTCTCGTTCATGATCTACGCCGTGCACGCACCGCTGGTGGCGTATCTCATCGATCCGGCCATTGCAGCACTGCAGCCCATGCCCGCCGCCAGGCTTCTGGCCTTCGTTCTGCTGCCAGTCGCAGTCATCGCACTCTGTGTTGCGACGGGAACTGCGCTCAGGAGATTCACGCCGGGCTTCTACGGGCTGCTGACCGGCGGTCGTGGCATGGGCGCGTGACCCCCGGCGCTCGCGAGCGCATCCGGAGATGCGGCCAGCACGGGTATTGATGCGACCGCTGCACGCCCCCTCAAGGGTTGGCGACCGCCAAGGTCGTCAGCGGCGGTACCGAGCCGATCAGCCGCCCGCCCGCCACGCTCAGCGCGTGCGCCGCGCCGGTGACTTCCACCAGTGCGCCGTCCGCAAGCAGTCCCGCCACGCTTACGCCACCACCCGCAAGCGTCGCGAGGTCCGCCGAGGTGCGCTGGTTGTTGACCACGGCGACCACCGTGCGCGCGCCGGGCAGCGTGCGCGCGAAGACGAATACCTCGGGGTCGGCACCCGCGCTGCGCTGCGTGACCGTCAGCACCGGGTTCGTCGCGCTCGCCGCGTTCAGCTCGAGGACGTAGCAGCCGGCCGCGGCGATCGCCAGCAGCGTGTTGCCGAGGCCCGCCGAGGGCGCCAGCGTCAACGGCGCACCCGGAACGATGCGCGCGCCGGCGTTCGAGAACTCCGGCGTCCAGTCAGCTGCAGCGACCTTGAACTCGTAATTGCCAGGCGCGAGCTCGAAGGCCGCCTGGTACTGCCGCCCGCCCTGGTTGGTGAACAGCCGCGACTGTGGCGGCGGCTGCAGCCACCCGTCGAAGCTGCCGCGCATGTACAACCGGTCGCCGAAGTCCGCGGCCGGGTCAAGCGTCGTGGCCGGCGGCTGGCAGGCCGTGCCCGGGGCGAACAGCGTGCGCTGCGCGCCGCGCCGCAGCGCCGGATAGCTGCGGCGCGCGTCGGCGAGCGCCCGCAGCCGCTCGTCGAGCGTCGAGGCGTCGAGGCGCGTGAAGTCCATGTCCTCGCGGCTGGTGCGGCCGAGCGGCCGGTCGTAGCTGTCGCCCTCGCCGCGCATCGCGATCTCGGTGCCGTAGTAGACGAAAGGAATGCCGCGCGCGAAGTAGAGCGTGGCCAGCGCCATGCCGAGCCGCTGGTCGGCCTCGGCCGGCGCGATGCCGGCGGCCTCCGACTCGGACGCGAAACGCGCCACGTCGTGGTTGTCGAGGAAGGTCGAGAGCTTCGTCGGGTCGCGGTAGCTCGTGTCCTGCGCGAACAGGTCGGCCAGCAGCCGCACCGGCCCGCCGCGCGCGAGCGAATTGGTCAGCGCGAACTTGAGCGGAAAGTCGAAGGCCGAGGGCGACCCGAGTGTGTCCACGTAGCGCGCCACCTGCGCCACGTCCGCCGTGAACACCTCGCCCACGGTCCACAGCACCGCCGGATCGGCCGGGCTGCCGGCCGCGAAGAAGCGCGTCCAGAAGGCGTCGTCCACGTGCTTCATCGTGTCCATGCGCAGGCCGTCGACCGCGACCGAGTCGCGCAGGAAGCGGATCGAATTCAGCAGGTAATCGGCCGCGGGCGTGACGTCCTGGCGGAAGTCCGGCAGGCCGGCGAGGCACATCGTACGGTCGTCGCTGCCGCATTGCGCGCCGGCGCGGAACCAGGCCGGGTTCACCCCCACGAGCGTCGAGTTGTAGCCCGCGTGGTTCACGACCACGTCGATGATGAGCTTGAGCCCGGCCGCGTCCGCCGCCTGGCCCAGCGCGCGCAGCGCCGCCGCGTCACCGAAGTGTGGCTCGAGCTGGTCGAAGCGCTCGGCCCAGTAGCCGTGGTAGCCGGCGAACGGCCATGCGGCGTTCGGTCCGCCTCCGTTGCCGGGCGGCGGCACCTGCACCACGACCGGCGAGATCCACAGCGCCGTGAAACCCATGCGCTGGAAGTAGCCTTCCTGGATCTTCTGGCGGATGCCGGCGAAGTCGCCGCCGTGCCAGCCGTTGGGGTTCGTCAGGTTGAGCGTGTCGGCCGGGCGACCGCCGAGGCTGTCGTTCGAAGCGTCGCCGTTGAGGAAGCGGTCGGTCAGCAGCTGGTAGACGACTTCGTCGCGGAAGTCGACCGGTGCGGCAGGCGGCGGATTGCCACCCCCGCCGGACGGCGGCGGCGACCCTCCACCGCCCCCGCCTCCGCCGCCACAGGCTGTGAGCGCCCAGGCCGCGGCCGCCAGCAGCCAGCCGGCCCGCGCCGGCACGAAGGACCGCCAATTGCCCATGCGTCCAAGACCTCGCAACGCGGCTCTGCGCCGATTCCAGGAAATGTTAGCAGCGCTCCTCGTCGCCCAGCCGATGTAAACGGTTGCAGCCGCGGTGCGATCCCCCGGGAGCACGCGCGCAGTCCTTCCACCCGCATCAGGCGCACTGCTCGATTCCTTCACCAGCCTGCTAGGGACTAGTCCGAATGGCGCTGCCGGGCACCTCACGCCAGCCTTGCAGTCATGAGGCGTGGCAGACAACGGAAGTCGGTCACCGCGACGCTCGTGATTGCGACGCTGCTCGGGCTGGCCGGCTGCATGACGGAGCGCGTAGTCCAGCAGGCAACCTGCGGCGCAGTCGAACCAGGGATCGACGTCCCGACCCAGGCGGCGATCCCGGCCGAGTTGAACGTGCTGGCCTTGTCGGCAGGCGGGCCATGGGGTGGATTCGGCATCGGCTTCCTCGAGGGCTGGTCGCAAGCGTCGCCTTCCGCCGGGCGTGCCCGGCCGCGCTTCGACATCGCCGTCGGCGTGTCGACCGGCGCCATCTTCGTGACCCACGCGTTCCTCGGCAGCGAGTACGACCCGGTGCTGCACGAGCAGTTGTTCTCGCTGTCCACGCCCGGCGTATACAAGCGCCGGCCGATCCTCGCGGCGCTCGGCGGCGACTCCGTCGCGAGCACGCAACCGCTGCGCGAGACGCTCGAGCGCGTCATCACGCCGCAGATCCTCGATCGCGTCGCGGACGCCTGGCTGCTCGAGGGCCGCCGTCTCGCGGTCATCGCCGTGGACATGGACTGCGGCAAGCCCGAATTGCTGGACCTCACTGCGGTGGCCCTGCAGCGGGAGCGGCCCGATCGCGTCGTCCGCTACGTCGACTACCTGATGGCGTCCTCCGCGAGCCCGGTGGCGTTCCCGCCAGTGTTCATCGACGGACGGATGATGGTCGACGGCGCGCTGCGCCAGCACATTCCGTTCCCGAGCCAGATCGAGCAGCTGCGGGAGGGGCGCGAGCGGCCGGGCCAGCGCGTCAACCTGTTCGTGATCGTCAACAGCCCGCGAGTGGCGATCCCCCAGTGCATCACCGACCACGTTCTGCTGGTGGCGCTGCGCACCGGCGACGTGTGGACGGGCGAGCGCGCGAACGATTCCCTGGCGCTGGCGATGACCGACGCGGCGCGGCGCGGCTGGTCGGCGCGGTACGTCGCGCCGGACGGCGACCTGTGCCAGCCGGTGCCGCCGCCCGAGGACTATTTCAATCCCGTCTTCATGCAGTGCCAGTTCGCATTCGGGCGTCAGCTGGCGTTGCAGAAGGAATCACCCTGGCAGGAGCAGATCGAGTCGTTGTCGCCGTTCGAGCTGAAGCCGGTGACACAGCGTCACCCCTGCGCTCGCTGAAGTCCCCGCC
>JALORV010000077.1 GCA_025458735.1 Burkholderiaceae bacterium
GCGAAGCTGCCGATCAGGTTCTTCACGCCGAAGGCGTTCACGCCGTTCTTCACGCCCACGCCGGAGTCGTTCTGCGCCAGCACGGTGGTCGGCACGCGCACATGGCGGATGCCGCGATGGGTGGACGAGGCCACGTAGCCGATCAGGTCCAGAAAGGCGCCGCCGCCGATGCCGACCACGTAGGCATGCCGGTCGATGCCCAGTTCCACCAGCCGGCGCTGCAGCCGCGTCAGCAGCGCCGGGTCATTCTTGACCTGTTCGCCGCCGGGTACCTGCTCGGGATGTGCCACGAGTTCCATCGCGTCGGCATGCACACCCGCGTAGCCGGCGATGTCGTGCCCCAGCGCGGGGAATGAGGCCGCGACGTTGGCGTCGACGAAGACCACGAAGCGGTGGCGCCGGCTGGACTCACGGCGTTGCAGCGCTTGACGAAAAACCGGGTTGTCGTGCGCGAACAGGTGTTCGGTGAAGTACACCGGGTACTCGTAGCGCACCGCGAAGGACTGCAGGTAGTGCGTCGCTCGACCGTCGTCGTGCTGCGAAAGGCGGGTGATCTCGGCGCTCATGGTTCTGGTTTCGTGTGCGGACTCGCCGCGCCGGGCCTCACTTCAGCGTCGCCGTCGCCGCGGCTGCTGCGCCGGGTGCCGTGTCATCGACGCGGGGCACCTGGCCCCGCAACACCGAGTTGCCTTCGAACAGCGACCGCTGGTCGATGCCCTCGGAGCTGGTCCAGTGCGCTTCGTCGAACTGGCCGCTCTGGCCGTAGGCGAGCAGCGCGTTGCCGTAGCAGGTGGCCTCGACGTCCTTGCGCGCGATGCCGCGTTCCAGCATCAGCCTGGCGGTCTTCGGCACAGCCAGCGGGTCGGACACACCCCAGTCGGCGCTGGAGTCGATGAAGATGCGCTCCGAGCCGTACTGGCGCACGATCTCCACCATGCGCTCGTTGCCCATCTTGGTCTGCGGATAGAGCGTGAAGGCGGCCCAGAACCCGCGGTCCAGCACGTCGCGCACCGTCTCCTCGTTGTTGTGGTCGATGATCACCTTGCCCGGCGCCATGCCCATCTCCAGAGCCACCTCCATGCTGCGTATCGTTCCCGCCTTCTTGTCGCGGTGCGGCGTGTGCACCATCACCAGCATGTCCAGTTCGCGCGCCAGTTGCAGTTGCGCGCGGTAGTAGCGGTCCTCGAGCGCAGTCTGGTCGTCGTAGCCAATCTCGCCAACGGCCACCACGCCTTCCTTCGACAGGTAGCGCGGCAGTATGTCCAGCACGGCCTCGGCCAGGGCCTCGTTGTTGGCCTCCTTGCTGTTCAGGCCGATGGTGCAGTAGTGGCGGATGCCGAACTGCGACGCGCGAAACCGCTCCCAGCCAACCAGGCTGGACAGGTAGTCGATGAAGCTGCCGACGTTGGTGCGCGGCTGGCCCTGCCAGAACGCCGGCTCGATGACGGCCACGATGCCGGCGTCGCGCATGCGCTCGTAATCGTCGGTGGTGCGCGAGGACATGTGGATGTGGGGGTCGATGAAGTGCATGCTGCTCTCCATGGGGTCAATGCAGTTCGAGGGCCGAGCGCCAGTCGATGCCACGGGCGGACACCGTATCGCGCAGGGCTGCGTGGCGCTCGAGCAGGCGGCCGGCCTGTTCATCCCGGGCGCTGCGCAAGGCCAGCACCGCTGCGGCGCGCTCCGCCGCCGAGCCGGTGTCCAGCAACCGTTCCAGGCTCTCGAGCAGCGGGCCGCTGGCGAAAGGTCCTACGCAGCGCCAAAGCTCGGGATTGACGGGACGCCGCGCCGCCCAGCGTTCGCGCGCGTAGTCGCCGAGCATGTGCGCGAGCGCCGCGTTGGCGCGGCGGTCCAGGCCGACGATGGCGTGCAGCGTACTGCCGACGAACAGAGCCTTCAGCACCATCTGATTCCAGGCCTCCTGCGACAACTGCTCGGCCGGGTAGGGGTTGTGGTGGGCCACGGCCTCGAACACGACCTTCATGTTCGAGCGCAGGCCTTCGGCTGCGCGCAGTCCATGGCGCGGCGGGTCCGGATACAGCGGCAGGCCACGGTAGAAGGCCACGAGTTCGTCGACGTCGGCCGTCGCGCAGAGCTGGTCGAGGCGGCGGACAAAGCCGTCGCCGTCGGAAGCCGGTGCCAGCAGCAGGCACACCCGCGCGGCCTGATCGACGGTCCATGTGGAGGGGTCCCAGCCCTGGCGGGCCGTTGCGGCCATGTCGAGCTCGGCACGATCCAGTCGCAGCGCTGCCTTCCCCAGCCTTCGCGACACCAGGCTGACGCTGCGGTAGAGCTCCCGGTCCGCGCCGCCATCTGAGAGTGTGGCGACGGCTTCGCGCAGCCAGCGCGTGCCGGCCGCGTCGAGACGCCGCTCGAGCCAGAGATGCAGCAGCGCTGCAGGACTCATCGCTTGGACCTCGGCAGCCCGTGCATCGTGATGCGCCTCTCGGAGCAGTCCGTGCGGCTCATGCCACCGCCTTGCCGCGATGGCTGGAGGCTTCCGGGCTCTGTGGCCGCGCCGGGTCGCGGAAAAGATGATCCAGCAGAAGCTGCTTGACCGCCGTCGCCGCCACGGGCCCATCGCCGAGCAGCTCGGGCGCGGTGGTGATGAACAGCGGCCCGTCCTCGTCGCGATCGGTGGGGCGGCCGTGCGAGCCGCGCACCACGGACGCATCCAGCCCGATCACGTCCATCAGGTAGCGCATGCCGATCGCCTTGCGCGCCAGGCGCGCTGCCACCGCCAGCTTCGGGAAGCGGATCTTGGGGTCGATCAAGAGTTCGGCGGGGTCGTAGCCCGGCTTGCGGTGGATCTCCACCGTGCGCGCGAAGTCCGGCGCCCGCGCGTCGTCCAGGAAGTGATAGTAGGTGAACCAGCTGTCGGCATGTGCGACGGCGACCAGCTCGCCGGATCGCGCGTGGTCGAGCCCCGCGGCCCGCTTGCCGACTTCGTCCAGCACTGCTTCGACGCCCGGCAGGGCGCGCAGGCAGGCCGCGACCTCAGGCAGCAGTTCCGGCCGGGCGACGTAGACATGCGCCAGCTGGTGGTCGGCCACGGCAAAGGCCTCGGATGCGCCGGCGTCCAGCAACTCGCGGCCCCGCTCCACCCGCACCTTGAGCCAGCCGGCCTGGCGAAGCGCGCGGTTGACGTGCACCGGCCGCGACACTTCGGTGATGCCGTACTCCGACAGCGCCACCACATGGGCGCCCTGCGCCTTGGCCTTCTCGATGAGCGGGCCGCACAGTGCATCCACCGCAGCCACCTGCGCCGGAATACCGGGATGATTAGGGCCGAATCGCTGCAGGTCGTAGTCGAGGTGCGGCAGGTAGACCAGCGTCAGCGTCGGCCGGCGTTCGTCCAGCACCTTCAGCGTCGCGTCGGCGATCCAGCGGCTGGACACGATGTCCGCACCGGGACCCCAGAAGCGGAACAGCGGAAACTCGCCCAGGCTGCCGAGCAGGCCGTCCCGCAGGTCCGCGGGATGGGTGTAGATGTCGGGAAGCTTGCGCCCGTCGGCCAAGTACATCGGCCGGGGAGTGACGGCGAAGTCCGCGCTCGAGTACATGTTGTACCACCAGAAGAGCTTCGCGCACGTGAAGGACGGATCGCGCCGTCGCGCCGCCTCCCACACCTTCTCGCCGCCCACCAGCCGGTTCGACTGGCGCCACAGCCAGATCTCGCACAGGTCACGAAAATACCAGCCGTTGGCGACGATGCCGTGATCGCGAGGCAGCAACCCCGTGAGCAGCGTGGACTGCACGGTGGTGGTGACGGCGGGCATGACGGTGCGCAGCGGGCGAATGCCTCCCTCGCGCGCCAGCGCGCTCAGGTTCGGCGCGTGCGGCAGCAGACCCGGTGTCAGGCCGACCACGTTGAGGACGAGCGTCGGTTTCATGGAGCTTGACGCCTAGCGTAGCGCATGCTCCCACGCGCCTGCCTTGGGCCGCGTGGCGAAGCGCAGCACTGCGAAGCACGGCGGCACCTTCGGCCCGCAGGCCGGATGGGTCTGGTTGGGGACGTACGCGGGGGTTGAAGCTTCGCGCGGCCATTGGCGCCGCTTCGCGTCGCCTCGATGGGCCTTTCGCCGTATGCCTTGGGGTCTAGCCATTGCTCCCGAGCGCGTTCGCGCCTGTGGTTTCGTCGCTGCCACGTAAGCTGCCATCGGTGCGTCGCCGGCATCGCTCGTGGGTCGAACAGCTGCCTACTTGGCGAGTTTAGCGGGGTGTCCTGCATCAGCACCCCCTCAGGTCAGGGGGACGGCGAGCCTTGTATGCGCACCTTGCCGCGCGTCGCCGTCCAACGCCTCGACTGGCGCGTGCGCGCCCGGATGAAGCGTGAACTGCTGCACGCTTGGACGGCGCGTCGACGAGGTCTTGCCCCCCAATCCAAGGGGTGCTGCAGGCCGATGTTGATGCCATAGTTCGGCCCGCGGTGAGCGGCCCGCATACTGGCGCGTCGTGGGATAAGCCGCTTGCGATCGACTTACGTACCGCATGCACAGGAGGCAGTGATGTTGGGGCTTCAACGTCGTTACCCGCCGGCACTCTTGGCGTTGGCGTGCGCATTGGTTGCGCCGCCGGCCAGCCAGGCGCAGCAGCGCGAGCTGCGGGTCATCTCGGACCGCACCGACCAGGGTACGCTGCGCCCGATCCTCGACGCCTTCGAGGCGCGCAGCGGCGCCAAGGTGATCGGCGTTTTCATGGACCAGGGGCTGGTGAACCGGCTCGAATCGAGGCCCACCGAGGCCGACGTCGTCATCACCAAGGACGCCGAGTTGCTGGACATCGCCGCGCAGCGCAATCTGCTGGACCCGATCAAGTCCGCCAAGATCAGTTCCGCCATTCCGCCGGAGTTCATGGATTCGGCAGGGCGCTACTTCGTCGATGCCTATCGGGCCCGCCTTATCTTCTACTCCAAGGAGCGCGTCAAGCCTGGCGAACTCTCCAGCTACGAGGACCTGGCCTCGCCGAAGTGGAAGGGCCGCATCTGCATCCGCTCCGGAAGCCACGACTACAACCTGGCGCTGTTCGGCATGTTCTTCGCGTCCTATGGCGAGACCAAGGCGAAGGAGATCATCGCCGGCATCGCCAACAACCTGGCGCGCGCGCCCAAGGGCAACGACCGCGAACAGGCCCGCGCCATCTACGAGGGCAAGTGCGACGTGGCGCTGATGAACAGCTATTACTACGCCTTCATGGCGGCCAATCCGGAGCAAAAGGCGTGGGCCGAGCCAGCAGTTCGTGGTGGACCGCACCAAGCAGTATTCGGTCTTGCCGGACGTGCCAGTGGACCCGCTGATGGTCAAGCTCGGCGCGGAGCAGGGCCTGGCCGGCGGGCGCTTCAAGATCGACTTCATCCCGCTCAACCAGATGGCGGGCAAGCGTGAGGCGGTCATCAAGTTCGTCAATGAGATCCGCTTCGACGCCGAGCGCTGACGCCGGCGCACTGCAGCATGCTGGCGGGCCGGCGCCTGCGGCACGTCTGGTAGATGCCGCCAACCTGCTGCGCGGAGTTTTCGCGCTGGCGCTGGCCATCTGCGCGCTGTTGCCGGCCGGCTATCTGCTGCTGACGGCGTTGCCCATACTCTTCGAAGGAGGCTGGCTCGCGCACTTC
>JALORV010000462.1 GCA_025458735.1 Burkholderiaceae bacterium
GTGGGCGCCGAGCATCCGCTGTTCATCCTCTATACCTCCGGCTCGACCGGCAAGCCGAAGGGTGTGCAGCATTCCACCGGCGGCTACCTGCTGTGGGCCGCAATGACGATGAAATGGACGTTCGACATCAAGCCGTCGGACGTTTTCTGGTGTACGGCCGACGTCGGCTGGGTCACCGGCCATACCTATGTCTGCTACGGCCCGCTCGCGGTCGGAGCCACCGAAGTCATCTTCGAGGGCGTGCCGACCTATCCGGATGCCGGCCGCTTCTGGAAGATGTGCCAGGACCACGGCGTCACGATCTTCTACACGGCGCCCACTGCGATCCGGTCGCTGATCAAGGCCGGTGGCGACCTGCCTCCGAAGTACGACCTGTCGAAACTGCGCGTGCTCGGGACGGTCGGCGAGCCGATCAATCCCGAAGCCTGGATGTGGTACTACACGGTGGTCGGCCAGTCGCGCTGCCCGATCGTCGATACCTTCTGGCAGACGGAAACGGGCGGGCACATGATCACGCCGCTGCCCGGGGCGACGCCGCTGGTGCCGGGTTCCTGCACGCTGCCGCTGCCCGGCATCATGGCGGCGATCGTCGATGAAACTGGGCAGGACGTGCCGAACGGGCAGGGCGGCATCCTGGTCGTCAAGCGGCCGTGGCCGTCGATGATCCGCACCATCTGGGGCGACCCGGAGCGCTTCAAGAAGTCGTATTACCCGGCTGATCTCGGCGGCAAGCTTTATCTGGCCGGCGACGGCGCCGTGCGCGACAAGGACACCGGCTACTTCACCATCATGGGCCGGATCGACGACGTGCTGAACGTCTCGGGTCACCGCATGGGCACGATGGAAATCGAGTCTGCGCTGGTGTCCAACCCGATGGTGGCGGAAGCTGCCGTGGTCGGGCGTCCCGATGACATGACCGGCGAGGCGATCTCGGCGTTCGTCGTGCTCAAGCGCGCCCGTCCGACCGGCGAAGAAGCCCAGAAGATCGCCAAGGAACTGCGCGACTGGGTCGGCAAGGAAATCGGCCCGATTGCCAAGCCCAAGGACATCCGCTTCGGCGACAACCTGCCGAAGACCCGCTCCGGAAAGATCATGCGGCGCCTGCTGCGCTCGATCGCCAAGGGCGAGGAGATCACGCAGGACGTTTCGACGCTGGAGAATCCGGCGATCCTCGACCAGCTCAAGGTGACGCTTTAGTCGACGTGACGACAAGAACACAAGGATGAGCGCAACTTCGAATGCGCTCGGCGCGGAGATGGATGGCAATGGCGTTCGCTTTGCTGATGCTGCAGACCCTGGTGCTGGTGCCGGCGCTCGCGCTGCTCGGGCAGGGGGCGGTGGGCATCTTCAACTGGCCTCGCCGGCGCCAGAACCTCGTCTACCGGCTGTTCGAACTGATCGCGAGTCCCGTGGTCAAGGTCGTCCGCTGGATCACGCCCAAGGTGGTACTGGACCGGCACATTCCGATCGGCGCGTTCATGCTGCTGGTGTTCGCGTACTTCCTGCTCGGCTTCGAGCACCGCGCAGTGTGCCGCGACAACGTCGCGCAGTCCGGCTGCGAGCGCTGGGCCGAAGCGTGGAGCGAAAGGGCGCCGAAGCAATGAGCTGGCTCGCACGCAAGCTGGAAGTCTGGTGGCTGCAGCGGCGCGCCAATGCGGCGATCCTCTTTAAGCGGCCAGCCGATGCGGCGCAGGCCTATCGCGAGATGGTGGCTGTCGAGCCTGACAACGATCTTGCGCAACTGATGCTCGCCAACCAGCTGGCCGAGATCGGCGACACCGCCGGCGCCGTTACCGAACTCGAGCGCCTCACGCAGCGCAGTCCGAAGTACGCCGACGGCTGGTTCAACCTCGGCTACCTGCACGACCAGGCTGACCGCCTCACGGAGGCCGAACACTGTTTCCGCCAGGCGCTTGCGATCCGACCGACGCTCGACCGCGCGCTCTACGGGCTCGGGCTGGTGCTGATCCGGCAGGGCCGGCTGGAGGAGGCGACCGAGGCGTTCCGGGAAACGATCCGGCTGCAGCCTTTTGCGCCCTATGCCTACTACCAGCTGGGCCTGACCTATCACCACCTCGGTCGCAGTGACGATGCCTGGAAGGTTCAGAAGCAGTTGGCCGAATTCGAGCCGAAGTTTTCCGCGACGCTCAAACGCGACCTCGAGCGCACGGTGCCGCAGGCGATACCCGCGTTCAACCCGAGTACCCGTTCAAAGGAGGAGAAGACCGTCGACGCCACCTGAGTCAGGGAGACAGTAGCCAACACAGGAGAGAACATGCAGCTCACTGAAAAGCACAAAGAGTACTGGAGCAGGAACCTGCGGATCACCGCAATCCTGCTGTTCATCTGGTTCGTCGTAACTTACGTAATGGCGTACTTCGCCATCCCGCTGGCCGAAATCAACTTCTTCGGGTGGCCGCTGTCGTTCTACATGGCGGCCCAGGGGTCGCTGATCATTTACGTCCTCATCATCTGGTATTACGCAAAGTACATGCGCAAGCTGGATGTCGAGTACGGCGTTGAAGAAGGAGAGCAGTGATGAGTAGCGCCGTCAGTTCCAATCGCGCCTTCTTCAACCAGCTGAAGAAGTACTACACGTGGTACACGGGAGGCTTCGCGGCCTTCGTGGTCGTCCTCGCCGTGCTCGAGCAACTGGGCCTGCCGCCGAGTACTACGTGGCGGGTCGCCGCGTGCCGGCGCTGTTCAACGGCATGGCGACCGGCGCGGACTGGATGTCGGCCGCCTCGTTCATCGGCATGGCCGGCACGCTGTATCTGTCCGGCTTCGACGGCCTCGGATTTGTGATGGGCTGGACGGGTGGCTACTGCCTGGTGGCGCTGTTCCTCGCGCCGTACCTGCGCAAGTTCGGTCAGTTCACGATTCCCGACTTCCTCGGCGCCCGCTACGGCGGCAATATCGCCCGCTCGATCGGCATCTTCGCTGCCATTCTGGTGTCCTTCACGTACGTGGTCGCGCAGATCTACGGGGTCGGCATCATCACCTCGCGCTTCACCGGGGTGGAGTTCGGCGTCGGCGTGTTCCTGGGCCTGGCCGGTATCCTGGTCTGCTCGTTCCTGGGCGGCATGCGCGCAGTCACGTGGACGCAGGTGGCGCAGTACATCATCCTGATCGTCGCCTACATGATCCCCGTGGTCTGGTTGTCGGTGAAGATCACCGGCGTGCCGGTGCCGCAGCTGGTCTACGGCCAGGTGCTGCAGAAGGTCACGGCCAAGGAGAACGAGCTACGGGTCAATCCGGGCGAAGTCTCGGTACGCGACATCTACAAGAAGAATGCCGCCGATGCCAAGGCCCGGATCGATGCGCTACCCGGTTCGTGGGAGCAGGGCCGTGCAGCCGTCGCGCAGAAGGTCGAGGAACTGAAGACCGCCAACGCACCGGTCGCGGAGATCCGCGCCGCCGAGAAGGCGCTCGATAGCTTCCCGAAGTCGGCCGATGCGGCCAAGACGGCATGGCAGGCGCAGGTTACCTCCAATACTGCCAAGTCCGCACCGCCGTTGCCGCACGCTACGCCGTATCCGTCGAACAAGACCGGGGAGGCCGGCGAGAAGGAGCGTGAAACCAAGCGCAACAACTTCCTGGCGCTGGTGTTCTGCATGATGTTCGGCACGGCAGCATTGCCGCACATCCTGATGCGCTATTACACGACACCCTCGGTGCAGGAAGCGCGCGTTTCGGTGTTCTGGTCGCTGTTCTTCATCTTCCTGCTCTACTTCACCGCTCCGGCGCTTGCGGTTCTGGTGAAGTACGAGGTCTATAACAACGTCGTCGGCTCATCGTTCGCAAATCTGCCGGCATGGGTGGCAGCCTGGAGCAAGATCGATCCAACCTTGATGTCGATTACCGACGTCAACAAGGATGGCATCGTGCAGCTGGCGGAAATGACGCTCGGCGGCGACATCATCGTGCTGGCGACGCCGGAAATCGCCGGGCTGCCCTATGTGATCTCGGGCCTGGTGGCAGCCGGTGGTCTGGCAGCGGCGCTCTCGACCGCGGACGGCCTGCTGCTGACGAT
>JALORV010000078.1 GCA_025458735.1 Burkholderiaceae bacterium
GAGTTCCAGCCGCTGGTCGAGGCGCACGGCAAGTACCTCGCCGCCAACGCCGGCCGCCAGATCCGCATCGAGGGCAACACCGACGAGCGCGGCGGGCGCGAGTACAACCTCGCGCTCGGCCAGAAACGCGCGGAGGCGGTCAAGCAGCGGCTGCTGGTGCTGGGCGCGCGCGATGCGCAGATCGAGACCGTCAGCTTCGGCAAGGAGAAGCCGCGTGCGCTCGGCAGCACGGAAGAGGCCTGGGCCCAGAACCGTCGCGCCGACATCGTCTACAAGTAAGGCTGCCGTGCCGGGCGGCGCACCGCGTGCGTCACCGGATCCCGTGCAACGCGATCCCATGACCCTGATCCATCGAATCCTCGCTGCCGCCCTGGCGTCGGCGCTCGTGCTGCCCGCGCAGGCGCAGCTCTTCGCCGACGATGACGCACGCAAGGCCATCCTCGAGCTGCGGCAGCGCCTTGCGACGATGGAAGCGTCGCTGCAGAAGAAGGATGCCGAGATGGCGGCGCGGCTCGACACCGCGCAGCGCGCGCAGCTCGAGCTGGTCAACCAGAACGACGTGCTGAAGCAGGAGCTGGCCCGCCTGCGCGGCCAGGTCGAGACGCTGGCCAACGAGCTGGCCACGCTGCAGAAGCGCAACCGCGACCTTTACACCGACCTCGATGCGCGGCTCAAGAAGGTGGAGCCTGCCTCGGTCACGGTCGACGGGCGCACGGCGACGGTCGACCGCGCCGAACAGGCGGCCTATGACGCGGCGCTGGCACAGTTTCGCGCCGGCGATTTCAAGGCGGCCATCGCGGGCTTCCAGCAATTCAACGCCCGCTTCCCCGCCAGCGCCTACGTGCCGGTGTCGCAGTATTTCATCGGCAGCGCCTACTTCGCGCTCAAGGACTACAAGTCATCGATCGCGGCGCATCGCGTGGTGGTCGACCGCTACCGCGATTCTCCACGCGCTGCCGAATCATTGCTGGCGATCGCCGACAGCCAGCTGCAGCTGGCAGACAAGAAGTCTGCCAACGCCACGCTGACCCGCGTCATCAAGGAGTATCCCGACAGCGAGGCGGCGGTGCTGGCGCGCGAGCGCCTGCCCGGCACGCGCTGAGCCGCCGGCGCGCCGGCCCCGGGCCGCCGGCCGCTGCAGCCGGTCGCAGCCGACGGCCACCGCCGACCTTCTGCACCCGCCGCAGCCGCGTTCTGCTCCTGCCGCAGGATCGGCTCCGTGCCTGCGACACCTGCGCCCAGCCGGCCGGCCGTTGCCGTCGCGGCGACCACTAAACTCGGCGGCGCTGCCTCGCCCCCGCCATGCCGACCGCCGACCTGCACGCGACCGCGCTCGCCGTCCTGACTGCCAGCTTCGCGCTGGCGTTCGTCTTCGGGGCACTCGTGCAGCACACCGGCTTCTGCACGATGGGCGGCGTCGCCGACATCGTCGGTTTCGGCGACTGGACGCGCCTGCGGCAGTGGCTGCTGGCCATCGCCGTCGCGCTGGCCGGCACCACCGCGCTCGACCTCGCCGGTGCCATCGATGTGCGCAACAGTTACTACACCTCGGCAAGCTTCACGCCGCTCGCCTATGTCGTCGGCGGCCTGCTGTTCGGCATCGGCATGGTGCTGGCCGGCGGTTGTGGCTCGAAGTCGCTGGTGCGCGCCGGCGCCGGCAGCCTGAAGTCGCTGGTGGCGCTGCTGGTGCTGGCGGTGGTGGCCTACATGACGCTGCGCGGCGCGCTCGCGCTGGCGCGCGTCGGCGTCCTCGAGCGGGTCGCGATCACGCTGCCGAGCCGCCAGGACCTGCCGTCGCTGTTCGCGCTGCTGGCCGGCTCGCGCGATGCCTGGCAGGCGGCGCTCGGCTTCGGCGGGGCCGCTGCGCTGGCTGCCTTTGCGCTGCGGGAGCGCAGCTTTCGCAGTTCCACCAACCTGCTGGCCGGCGTCGGCATCGGCGCGGTGATCGTCGGCGTCTGGTTCGTCTCGGGCGTGATCGGGTACGTCAGCGAACATCCGCAGACGCTCGAAGCGGCCTTCCTGCGCACCAACTCGCGCCAGATGGAGTCGCTGTCGTTCGTTGCGCCGGTGGCGTGGACGCTCGACTACCTGATGTTCACCAGCGACGCCAGCAAGGAACTCACCATCGGCATCGTCGCGGTCGCCGGCATGCTGGCCGGGTCCATGGCGGTGGCGCTGGCCTCGGGCCGTTTCCGCTGGGAAGGCTTTCGCGACACCGAGGACACCGCCAATCACCTGGCCGGTGGTGCGTTGATGGGGTTCGGCGGCGTCACGGCGCTCGGCTGCACGATCGGGCAGGGGCTGTCGGGGGTGTCGACGCTGGCGGCCGGCTCGTTCCTGGCGCTGGCAAGCATCATTGCCGGCGCCGTGCTGGGACTGCGTTACCAGATGTGGCGCATCGACCGGCTGGCCGGCTGAACCATCGGTCGCCGACAGCGAGGCGGAACGCGGCTACCCGCGGTGTGTTCGGCGGTGACCTGACGGGGCGGCTTGACGCGACGACTTGCAGCGCAGCCCGAAGCGCACCATGCTTGGCGTTGCGCACACTTGCCACCGGGCGGGAACCATCGTGGAAAAGAAGTTTGCTTCACATGCCGATCTCGAGGAAAAGCGGATCAGCTTCGACCGGCTGTCGGATCACGCGTACGCCTATACCGCAGAAGGTGACCCGAACACCGGGGTGGTGATCGGCGACGACGCGGTCATGGTGATCGACACGCAGGCCACGCCGGTGATGGCACAGGACGTGATCCGCCGCATCCGGACGGTCACCGACAAGCCGATCAAGTACGTCACGCTGTCGCACTATCACGCGGTGCGCGTGCTCGGCGCGTCCGGCTACCAGCCGCAGCAGATCATCGCCAGCCGCGACACCTACGACCTGATCGTCGAGCGCGGCGAGCAGGACATGAAAAGCGAGATCGAGCGCTTCCCGCGGCTGTTCCGCGCGGTGGAGTCGGTGCCGGGACTGACCTGGCCCACCATCGTGTTCGAGAAGCGGCTGACGCTGTGGATGGGCAAGCTGCAGGTCGAGATCCTGCAACTCGGCCGCGGCCACACCAAGGGCGACACGGTGGTCTGGCTGCCGCAGGAGAAGATCCTTTTCTCCGGCGACCTGGTCGAGTACGACGCCACGCCGTACACCGGTGACGCCTACCTGACCGACTGGCCGTCCACGCTCGACGCCATCGCGGCGCTGAACCCGCAGAAGCTGGTGCCGGGGCGCGGTGCGGCGCTGCAGACGCCGGAGGCCGTTCGCTCCGGGCTCGAGGGCACGCGCGCCTTCGTGACCGCCATGTTCGAGTCGGTGCAGGCCGGCGCGCGCGCCGGACGGGACCTGCGCAGCGTCTACCGCGAGACCTACGACGCCCTGAAGCCGCAGTTCGGACACTGGGTGATCTTCGACCACTGCCTGCCCTTCGACGTCAGCCGCGCGTACGACGAGGCCACCGGCCACGTGCACCCGCGCATCTGGACGGCGCAGCGGGACAAGGACATGTGGCAGGCGCTGGAAGGCTAGGCGGGCCGCCGCCCCTGCGCGCTGCCGCCGCGACATGCCGTCGACCTACCGTCCTCCCGAGTTCCCGTATGTCGCGCCGCTCGAGGTGGCGTCGGGTGAGACCGCCCGCACGCAGGTCGTGATCGTCGGCGCCGGGCCGGTCGGCCTGGCGGCCGCCATCGACCTCGCGCTGCATGGCATCGACTTCATCATTGTCGATGACAACAACACCGTCAGCGTCGGCTCGCGCGCCATCTGCTACGCCAAGCGCGCCCTCGAGATCCTCGATCGCCTCGGCTGCGGCCAGCCGGTGTGCGCGCGCGGCATCAGCTGGAACGTCGGCAAGGTCTACTTCGGCGACCGGCTCGCCTACCGCTTCGACCTGCTGCCGGAGCCCGGGCATCACCGACCGGCCTTCGTCAACCTGCAGCAGTACCACCTCGAGGAGGCGCTGGTCGTGCGGCTGGCCGCGCTCGGCCACGCGGTGCGCTGGCGCAACAAGGCGGTCGGCGTCGGACAGGATGGCGAGCGCGTGCGCGTCGAGATCGAGACGCCCGATGGTCATTACGTGATCGAGGCCGATTACGTGATCGCCGCCGACGGCGCCCGCAGTCCGCTGCGCGACCTGCTGGGACTGGAGTGGAAGGGCCAGGTGTTCCGCGACCGCTTCCTGATTGCCGACGTGCACATGAAGGGCGACTTTCCAACCGAGCGCTGGTTCTGGTTCGATCCGCCGTTTCATCCCGGCCAGTCGGTGCTGCTGCACCGGCAGGCCGACGACGTCTGGCGCATCGACTTCCAGCTCGGCTGGGACGCCGATCCGGAGGAGGAGAAGAAGCCCGGGCGGGTCGCTCCGCGCATCCGCGCGATGCTCGGCGACGACCGTCCGTTCACGCTCGAGTGGGTCAGCGTGTACACCTTCCAGTGCCGCCGGCTCGATCGCTTCGTGCATGGTCGCGTGATCTTCGTCGGCGATGCGGCGCACCAGGTGTCGCCCTTCGGCGCGCGCGGCGCCAACAGCGGCTTCCAGGACACCGACAACCTCGTCTGGAAACTCGCGCGCGTGCTGCGCGGGCAGTCGCCGGTCTCGCTGCTGGCGAGCTACGACAGCGAGCGCGTCGAGGCCGCCGACGAGAACATCCTCAACTCCACCCGCGCGACCGACTTCATCACGCCGAAGAGCCCGGTCAGCCGCCTGTTCCGCGACGCCGTGCTGACGCTGTCGCAGCAGCACGCGTTCGCGCGCCGGCTGGTCAACAGCGGCCGGCTGTCGCTGCCGACCACGCATCGCGGCAGCCCGCTGTCGACGATCGACCGCGATCCTTTCGCCGGCGCCATGGTGCCCGGGGCGCCGGCGGCCGATGCGCCGGTGCGCGTGCGCGGACGCGCGGCCTGGCTGCTTGACCAGATCGGTGGCCACTTCGACCTGCTGGTGTTCGCGCCGGTGGCGCCGCACTGGCTCGACGAACTGCAGCGCTCGGTCGGCGGCGAAGTGCGCATCACGCAGGTGACCGCTGCCGGCGACGCCGCCGGCGATGGCGGGGAGATCAGGACGCTCGCCGACTGCGATGGCCTGGTGCGCGAACGCTATGACGGCCAGCCCGGCACGGTCTATCTGCTGCGTCCGGACCAGCACGTGGCCGCGCGCTGGCGCGCCCCGCGGCTGGTCGAAGTGCTGGCCGGCCTCGCG
>JALORV010000079.1 GCA_025458735.1 Burkholderiaceae bacterium
CAGAAACCCATCCTCGAGGGACTCGACGCCGAATTCGCGGCCGGCGAAGTGGTGGTCATCGTGGGCCCCTCGGGCGCCGGAAAGTCCACGCTGGCGCGTTGCCTGGTGGGCGTCTGGCCCGACACGGTGGGGGAGGTGCTTCTCGACGGCAGGCCGCTGGCCGAACGTTCGCGCGAGACGCTGGGCCCGCAGATCGGCTACCTGCCGCAGGACATCGAACTCTTCGACGGCACCATTGCCGAAAATATCGCGCGCTTCGGCAGCGTGGACCCCGAGGGCGTGGTCGATGCCGCCACGCGAACCGGCATCCACGACATGGTGCTGCGCTTTCCCAAAGGCTACGACACGCCGATGGGCGAGGCCGGCAGCCTGCTCTCGGGCGGTCAACGCCAGCGCATCGGTCTGGCGCGCGCACTGTATGGCGACCCGACCCTGCTGGTGCTCGACGAGCCCAATGCGAGCCTCGACGAAGCCGGCGAGGCGGCGCTGGTGCGAACCGTCCGCGACCTCAAGTCCCGTGGCAAGACCGTCTTCATGATCGTCCACCAGAAACACCTGCTCGCCGTCGCCGACCGCATCCTCGTGCTCGAGAACGGCCGCATCAAAGCCTTGGCGGTCGTGCAGTCCACCGCTCCCCAGAACCCTGCTCCCCAGATCGAGGTCCGCACATGACCATCGCCCTCCCCGTCAAGCCCGGCAGCGCCGGCAATGACATCACCGATATCGATGTCGCCCCGCCCAACACGGATACTCGCTCCCCGATTCGCCTGGGCTTCTGGGTACTCGTGGTCGGCTTCGGCCTGTTCCTGCTGTGGGCGGCCTTCGCGCCCCTGGACGAGGGCGTCGTCGCCCCGGCCACCGTGTCGATCGAGACGCGAAAGAATCCCATCCAGCACATGTCAGGCGGGGTCATCCGGCAGGTCAATGTTCTCGAAGGTCAGATGGTCAAGCAGGGCGACGTCCTCGTCGTCCTCGACGACGCCGCCACCCGTGCCGCCTTCGAGGCCATCCGGCAGAACTACCTGTCGCAGCGCGCCACCGAGAGCCGGCTGCTGGCCGAGCTGATGGATTCGCCATCGATCACCTTTCACGAGGATCTGATGGTCAAGGACGACCCGGTGGCAGCGCAGCATGTCAACGTGCAGCAGCGTCTGTTCGCATCGCGGCGCGCCGCGCAGGCAGCAGAACTGGGCGCAGCCAAGCAGTCGATCGTCGGCATCGAAGGCCAGATCGCGGGGGTGCGTCAGATGCTGCAGAGCCGGCATGCCCAGGCAGCACTGCAGCAGCGGCAGGTCGACAGCGTGCGTCAGCTGTCCGTTGAAGGCTACGCCCCGCGCAACCAGGCGCTACAGCTCGAGGAGGCGCAGGCCGATTTGCGCAGCTCGATCGCCGAGCTCGAGACCAGCCTTCAGCGCGCCGAGAATGCGATTGCCGAGACGCAGCTGCGCATCGCGCAGCGACGGCAGGAATACCTCAAGGAGGTATCGGCACAGTTGGCCGATGTCCGCCGCGAGGTTCAAGGCAATCAGGAACGACTCGTCGCCATCACTGCCGATCTCGGGCGTACGCAGATCCGCGCCCCGGTGGACGGCCAGGTGGTGGGCCTGGCAATGAGCAGCGTCGGCGGGGTGGTCACCCCAGGGCAGCGACTGATGGAAATCGTACCGGTGGGACAGCCCATGCTGTTCGACGCCAAGGTTCCGCCGTCCGTGATTGACCGGATCAAGCAGGGCGACCTGGCCGAGGTGCGCTTCACCGCCTTCGCCAACGCACCGCAGCTGGTGGTGCACGGAAAGGTCGTGTCCTTGTCGCACGACGCCATCGCGGAGGAGGCGGGCGGGGCCGTGTTCAGCTATTACCTCGCGCGCGTCGAACTGACGCCCGAGGGGACGAAGGCGCTGGGGGCGCGTTCCCTGCAGCCGGGCATGCAGGCCGAAGTCCTGATCAAGACTGGCGAGCGCTCGCTGCTGACCTACATGCTGCATCCGCTGACCAAGCGAATCGCTGCGGCGATGACCGAGGAATGAGCATGCGCTTGCTCGGTCTGGATTTTGCAGCCGGGACATCGTGGCGGCGGACCGCGGCGGGTCTGGCCGTCGGATGGCTCTCGGCATCGCTCTGCGCACAGGGTCTCGTCACCCCCTTGACCCTGACCGACGCCTACGAGGCAGCCGTGCGCCACGATGCCCGGTACCAGATCGCCACCAAGGAACAGGAGGCCGCGCGCCAGGGGGTGCCGCTGGCGCGCGCTTCGCTGCTGCCGCAGGTTTCTCTCAATGCCTCGACGGCCAAGGTGGTGGGCAGACGCGAATTCGGCAATTCGCTCAACCAGGGCGTCGAGGTGCCGCTGGACTACGAGTCGCCCCAGGTCAGCCTGAACCTGCGCACGCCGCTGTTCAACTACGAGGCGCTGAGTCGCCTGCGCCAGGCCACCTCGGCGGCCGACGGCGCACAGGCCCTGCTCGCGGCGCGGCACATCGACCTCGTCAACCGGCTGACGGCGGCCTACCTGGAGGTGCTGATCCAGCACGAAGTGCGGGTGATGGCCGAAGAGGACCTGCGTTCACTGCAGGCGCAGGCCGAGCGCGCCAGGCGGCGCTTCACGCTCGGCGAGGGCACGGTGCAGGAGGCTACGGCCGCCGAATCGGCGGCCGGACTGGCCAAGAACCGCCTCGTGCGGGTCCAGGACGACGTGGTCTCGGCACGCCGGGAGTTGCAGCGCATTACCGGCCTGGAGGTGGGTGCCCTGCGCGCTGCACCGGCCGACTTCGCCGGCTTGTCGCTGCCGCTGCCGACGCTGCAGCAGTGGATCGAGCAGACGGCGGAAAACAACCCCCTGGTGCGCTTCAGGCGCCTGAGCCTGGAAGCCGCAGGCTTTGGTGTCGAGCGCCAGCGCGCCGGGCACTACCCGCGCATGGATCTCGTCGCCAGCATGGCGCGGGCCGACAGCGAGTCGGTGGCCACACTCAACCAGAAGACGGAACAGCGGTCGATCGGCGTGCAGCTGACTGTGCCCATTTTCAGCGGGGGGGGCGTGGAGGCCGGCATCGCCCAGTCGCTGGCCGAACGGGACCGCGCTGAACAGGAGCTGCGCGCCGAACAGGAGAATCTGACGCTCGAGGTCGAACGCTTGTACCGGCTGACCGTGCAAGGCGCCGAACGCCTGGCGGCAAACCTGCTTGCGCTCGACGCCGCTGGCGTTGCCGTGAAGGCGGCCGCGCGTGCCCAGGCCACCGGGCTCGGCACCGATGCCGACTATCGCCAGGCGCTGGCGCGTCAGGCTCTGGCCCGGCGGGAACTGATCCAGGCCCGCTACGAATTTCTGAACCAGCGCTCGCAACTGCTCGTGCTCAGCGGCTGGCCGTCGGCGCAGGTGCTCGGCGAGATGGCGCGTGTGCTTTCGGTGGACGCCACGATGAAAGAGGAGTCGCAGCCATGAATGCCCATGCAGGAACCCCCGGCAACCAGCGCGGTGGCCGGTACCGGCCGCGCCATCTGCTGCACGTCGGGGCGATGGCGATGCTGGCCACCTTGACGACAGGTTGCGGCGGCGGCAACGACTCCGAGCCCGCGGTGACGACGATGGCCGCCAGCAACGCACGCTTCAGCCGCGCGGCCACCCTGAGCATCAATGGTCGCAACCTGCGCGCCGGCATCGTCGTCGACATGGAAGGCGGCTGCGAGAATCTGACACTGGTGGCCAACGGCACCGACGACCTGCAGCAGTACACCTGCGATGTGCTGGCGGTCGGCGAGTTCAAGGCGAATGTCCACACCACCGACGGCAGGTTCCTCGGGCGCCTGACGTTCCAGGTGCCTCAGCCGGAGGTCAGCATGACCACTTCCCTGGGCAATTTCGTGCTCGAACTCGATCCCGTGGCGGCGCCGGCCACCGTGCGCAACTTCCTGGGCTACGTGAATGCCGGTTTCTACAGGAACGTGATCTTTCATCGCGTGATTGCCGACACCCTGGTGCAGTCGGGTGGCTACACGTCCGGCCCGGTGGTCAAGCCACCGACGGCACCGCCCATCAAGCTCGAATCCAACAACGGTTTGAAGAATGTTCGCGGCAGCATCGGTGCGGCCCGTACGAGCGAGCCCGATTCCGCGCGGGCGCAGTGGTACGTCAATGTCGGCGACAACCCCGGCTTCGACTATGTCGATGCCGATCAACCCGGCTACGCCGTGTTCGGGAGGGTGACCAGCGGGATCGAGACGATCGATGCCATCAGTGCCGTCGAGACCCGCACGGATCCCGTGAGCGGACTGGACGACTTGCCGGTGTCGGACATCCTCGTGCTGACGGCCACGCAAACGAGGTGATCGGCCGCCGACCCGAAAGGCTGGCCAACGCCAGTGCGACTCGCAGGCCAGGCTTGCCGAACCGGGGCTGAACCGCCCCGGATATCCTAGAATCGCGCGCAAATCGTTGCGCTTCCTCATGCGCTGCAGCGCTCAGGGCCGGCATGGGAACTGGCGCACCCCACAAGGCATGCGAGGCTCGGCGGGTGGCCGAGGCAAGCATCGCGGGCTGATCGGCTGCGTCATGCGTTCCCGGACAGTCTGTGGCGCATGCCTGCTGCCACGACAGACACTGCGCACAACCACTTTCTGAATCCGTGACGACATGACCACCATGCCCTGGCGTCCATCAACCGCGCGCATGGTGATGCGCTGACCGCCGAGGCGCTGCACGAGCAGGCGCTCGGCATGCCGATGAATCCGACGATGTCGATGTCCGACACCGAGGCGCTGATCGAGGCCGTTCGCGCATGAGCCTCGGCCTGGCGCGCACCTCGCTGCTGAATGGCGCGGCCGTCGCGACGCGGCTGGTCACCGGTCTGGCGCTGAACAAGGTGCTGGCGGTGTACATCGGGCCGGCCGGCTTCGGCGTGATCGGGCAGTTCCAGAGCCTGGTCGCCATGCTGGGCGCGCTGGCCGGCGGTGCATTCGGCAACGGCGTCACCAAGCTGACGGCCGAGCGCAGCGCCGACCCTGCGCGCCAGCTGGCCGTGTGGCGCACCGCTGCGACCTTGGCCCTGATGGGCTCCGCCGCGGCGGCCGGGGTGCTGCTGCTGTTCGGCGGGCCGCTGGCCGGCTGGCTGCTGAACGATGCGTCGCTGGCCAGCGTCATGGCCTGGCTGGCGCTGGCGCTGGTGGGCATCGCGCTCAACGGGCTGGCGGCGCCTTCGTCGCGGCCAGCATCGCCGGCAGCTTGCTCAGCGTGGTGCTGGCGGTGACGCTGGTGGTGCAGGCCGGACTGTACGGCGCGCTGGTGGCGGTGGCGGTGGGCCAGGCGGCGGCCAGCGTGGCCAGCATCGTGGCTTTCCGGCACGTATGGAAGGGCCGCTGGAGCGCACTGCTGGGCCCCATCGATCGCCCTGCCGCGCGGGCCCTGGGCGGCTTCGCGCTGATGGCGGCGGCTTCGGCCGTCGTATTGCCGCTGGGGCACATCGCCATCCGCGAGGGGCTGGCGCGCCTGGGCGGCGCCGAACTGGCCGGGCTGTGGCAGGCGATGTTCAGGCTCAGCGACACCCACCTGCTGCTGCTGACGACGACGCTGTCGCTGCACTTCCTGCCCCACTTTGCCGAGATCGGCGACGGCACGCTGTTGCGAGCGGCCGTCGCCAAGGGCTACCGCTTCGTGCTGCCGCTGGTGTGCGCCACCGCGCTGGCCATATGGCTGCTGCGCGAGCCGCTGGTGAAGCTGCTGTTCACGCGCGAATTCCTGCCGCTGACCGAGGCGCTGGCGTGGCAGCTGGTGGGCGACGTGCTGAAGATCGGCAGCTGGGTGCCGGCCTTCACGATGATCAGCCACGCCCGCACGCGGCTTTTCATCGCCAGCGAGGTGGTGTTCACGCTGGTGCAGATCGCTGCCTGCCTGGCCTTTGCGGCACGCTTCGGCCTGATGGGCGCAGCCATCGGCTATGCCCTCACCTATGCGCTGTACTGGGTGTTCGTGCACTACCAGCTCGGCCGGCTGACGACACGGCTGCGGCCGCCGCCGGTATTGACGAACGGGCACGCCGGGCCATGAGGGTGCCTGCATCCGCTGCTGCCGAACCGGCCGCCGTGCCGCCCACGCTGCAATTGGTTCGCGAGAACCGGCCTGCCGACGCGGGCGCACCGCCGCTCATCACCGTCGTCGTCTGCGCGTACCGGCACGCGGCCTACATCGACGAGTGCCTGGCCAGCGTCGACGCCACCGCACCGGGGATCGCCATCGAACTGATCGTCATCGACGACGGCTCGCCCGACGACACCCTGGCGCGTTGCCTGGCCTTCGCGTTCCGCACCGACTTGCGGCTGCGCATCTACACCAAGCCCAACCAGGGGCTGGTGCACTCACTGCAGTGCGGGTTGGCGCTGGCCGAAGGGCGCTACTTCGCGGTGATGGCGTCGGACGACAGCTACGTGCCGGGCGGGCTCGAAAAGGTGCAGGCGGCACTGCTCGCGAGCGAGTCGACGATCGGTGCCCTGATATGCCAGGCGGCATATCTCGCCGAACACGGCAACCCCATCGACGGCAGGCCCGTTTACGGCCAAGCGCATGCCGTCCTGCTCCGCGGCAGCGCGGCCGAGCGTCTGGATGCGGTGTGCACCGAGTACCCGAAGCCGCTGCTGCTTCAAGCCTCTGTCTTCGAAACGCGTCTCCTGCGCGAAATCGGCGTCTGGCACGACGGCCTGGCGCTCGACGACTGGCCGACATTCATCCGCGTCTTCATGGCCGAGGCGGCAAACAAGACCTCGGTGCGCTACTGCAGCGATATCGTGCTGGCGCGCTACCGCCTGCACGGCGACGGCGTGCACAACCGGCTCGACCGGCAATTGCGGCTGACCGAGCAGGTGGCTCGCGAATTGGTGCCGCCGCACTACCGCGCCGCCTGCCTGGCCAACGTGCGCATCGACATTGGCTTGATCCACCTGTACGGCGGCAACCGTGCCTACGGGCTGTGGCTGTGCCTGCGTGGCTTGCTCACCGCGCCGACGCCTCGCACCGTCGGCCGCATCTGGCGGCGGGGCGCGAGAGCGCTGTCGCGACGCCTGCGACCCACAACGCTGCGCGGGGGGGCGGGCTGAACGATGCCGTACCTGATGCTGTTCGCCTGGGCCATCGTTGCCGCGATGCTGGCCCGTGTGACACCCGCATTGCGCCGGCCGGTGGGCGCTGCGATGGCGGCCACGCTGGTGGTTTTTGCCGGGATGCGTGCCGACAGCGTGGACTACGCGGGCTATC
>JALORV010000463.1 GCA_025458735.1 Burkholderiaceae bacterium
GACGAGCGGACCCTCGGCCTTGACCTGCACACCATTGCCGAGGTTGGTGACGGCGCCACCGACATAAGTGGTCTGGGCGGTGACGCGGGCCGCGGCGTTTCGTACGCGGAACGCGCTGGCGGCATCGATGTAGCCATTGACCGGCCCGCTGAGCTGGATCGATGCGGCGGCAGCGGCAAGGAACTCCACCCGCGTTGCCCGCAGCAGACCAGCGCTGACCGGGCCCGTCGCACGTACGGCGCGGCCGTTGCGCAGGTCGGCCGCACCGCCGCCGACGAACTGCGCCGTGCTGGCATCCACCGCCACGCCGGCGACGCGCAGGCTGGCGGCGCTCTGGTCCACACGGCGACGCGCTGTCCGTTGGCCAGCACCTGGCCCGCGGGCACGATGGCGGCCTGCGCCGTCTGCACCCTGAGGGCGCCGATGCGGAAGCTGCCGCCGCCGAGGTCGGCGACCGTGCCGGCCACGCGCAACAGCGGGGCCGCCGCGCGCCGTTCGATGCGCGTGGCTGCGATCTCGCCGGCGGCGTTGCGCTGCCCGTGCACCTCGACGGTCGCCCCGGCGCCCAGATCGGCCAGGGTGGTGAAGCCGTCGTAGACCGTCGGCAAGGCCGGATCCACGTTGACGCGAACGGTCTGCCCGAGCACGGTGAGACCCGCCGCGGCAACCGAGGTCACCGGGCCGATCACTTCGGCCGCGACCGTCGCCTGCGAAATCCGGCCCAACTGGTGCTCGTACTGCAGCTGCATGCCGAGCCGCACCGCGTCGACGCTTGCTGCCGCCGGCTGGTCGGGGCGCTCGTCGACCAGGAACTGTGCGCCGGTTTCATCGAAGCTCTGGCCGTTGACGATGATGCTGCCGAAGCCGCCGACGGTGCCGACGCCGACCGTCAGCGGCGCGCCGCTGCCGCCACCGCCGATGCGTGCCACGACCTCGCCGCCGCCACCGCCGCAGGCGGCGAGCATGGTCGCCAGCAGGGCGGCGACCCATCGATTCACTGATCTCATCACTGCGCGTCCTTCGCATCCGCCAGCGGCAGGTCGGGCGGGCCCGACAGCGGGGTGGCGGCTTCAGAGTAAAAGTAGGTGCCGAATCGCATGCGCATCACCTGCGCCCCCGGACCGCTCGCCTGGTCGATCCGCGCGCGTTCGTTGGCCAGCGCGAAAGTCCGGCGCAGGGCCGACTCCCAGATCCGGCGTGCCAGCTGGTGCAGCTCGGCCACGGACTCCGCCGACAGCTCGTCGGCATACAGGCTCTGTTCGAGGAAGATGCCGGGCGCGCCCTGCTGCACGGCTCGCAGGTTGGTGGCGGCGGCCGCAAGATGATCGGCGACGTTTTCCCGCACGTAGGCCATGGTGCGCGCGTAGTCCTCGTGCGGCACGAAGTTCGCGGCCCGCAGCCGCACCGTCTCTGCCTGCACATCCGCCAGCCCGAGGCGCACCAGCTCGTCGAGGATCGAGCGCGGATGAAAGTCGCGCGAGATCGACTGCGCCAGCTGCTCGAATGATGCTTCCTCGGGCGTGCGGCCGCGTACCGGCAGCACCTTCGGCATGCCGTCGAGGTCCAGGTAATTGGGGTCGTTGGTCCAGCGGATGAACCTTCAGCACGCCGTCGGCCGACAGCGCGCGCACGTCCTTGCGATGCACGCCCGACAGCAGGCTGATGGCCGAATCGGTGACGCGCTTGTTGCCGGCCTCGAGCTCGGCGTGCGCAGCGCGCAGGAAGCTCGACTTCAGCGCTGAAGTGAACTGCGGATAGGTGACGCCGCCAGCCACCAGCAGCCGGATCAGCGGCGCCAGCAGTGCGAGGCTCTCTTCCAGCAGGGTGTCGGCGCGGGTCGGAGGTCCGGACGGCTCTTGAGTCACAGCTCGAGTCTTCTATGGTGATGCTGTTACGGGCCCCTTGGCGTGGGATTATTTCCCTCGCCTGCCGCATCGAGCGCCCCGTCGCTCGCGGCTATTCGTTAGGTCACCCGGATGATGCCGTTCCCGGGGTCCGAATTCCGGCCCCCTAGAATGCCGCGCTGAGCGATCCGACGGATCGCATCAAAAGGCCTCGAAAACATGGCTTTTTTGCCGGAACCCCCCTTCGAACACGGTGAGCCCGATCGCACGGCCGTCCTGCTGGTCAATCTCGGGACGCCGGCGGCGGCGTCCCCGGGGCCGGTGCGCACCTACCTGCGGGAGTTCCTGTCCGACCCGCGCGTCGTCGAGATCCCGCGCCTGCTGTGGTGGCCGATCCTGCACGGCGTGATCCTGCGGCTGCGGCCGCGCCGCTCGGCCGCCAAGTACGCGCAGATCTGGACTCCGGAAGGATCCCCGCTGCTGGTGCACTCCCGGCAGCAGGCGATCCTGCTGCGCGGCTACCTGGGCGAGCGCGGCATCGATGCCGACGTCCAACTGGCGATGCGCTACGGCGAGCCATCGATCGACTCCGCGCTGCGGGAGCTTGGCGCGCGCCGCACCGAGCGGTTGCTGATCGTGCCGATGTACCCGCAGTACTCCGCCACCACCACCGCCTCGGTGCTCGACGCCGTGTTCGCCGTGCTGGCGCGCACCCGCAACGTGCCGGAAGTGCGCTGGGTGAAGCACTTTCACGACGACCCCGCCTACATCGAAGCGCTGCGGCAGTCCGTGCTCGCCCACTGGCAGCGGCACGGGCGCGCGCAGGACGCCGGCGGCAAGCTGGTGATGAGCTTCCACGGCGTGCCCAAGCGCACGCTGCTGCTGGGCGACCCCTACCACTGCGAGTGCCAGAAGACCGGGCGCTTGCTGGCCGAGTCGCTTGGCCTCGGGGCCGACGAGTACCTGGTGACGTTCCAGTCACGCTTCGGGCGCGCCGAGTGGCTGCAGCCGTACACGGCACCGACGCTCGAAGCACTGGCGCGCGGAGGCACCCGGGCTGTCGATGTCATCTGCCCGGGCTTCCCGGCCGACTGCCTGGAGACGCTGGAGGAAATCGCGATGGAAGGCCGCGACGCGTTTCTCTCGGCCGGCGGCAAGGAGTATCGCTACATCCCGTGCCTGAACGATGCGCCGGCCTTCATCGAGGCC
>JALORV010000080.1 GCA_025458735.1 Burkholderiaceae bacterium
GCGAGGGGAAGGGGCAACACACAAGCGACGCACGCTCCCTTGCAGTTGCAGCGATGTCCGTCTCGATGCCGGACTGCCAATGCAGACCGTGCGGTCCGTACGTGGTTGCGCCCCTCGCCCGGTGAGTGGCCGGGGGAGTGCCGTGCCGTGTTACGTCGGCGGAGCGCTCGGCCGCTCCGGAGCGCAGCCGACCGATCAGGCTTGAGCGCGCGCACCGCGCGCCTAACCGGAGCGGATTTCGTGCGACCGGCAACGCCGGTCGCACGAAGTCCGCGACGCTACCGGTCGGGCTCGAAGAACACCCAGTGCGCCTGTGGGTACGCCGCCTGCAGCGAGGCCTCGACGCGGTTGATGGCGGCCACCAGCTCGTCGGCGCTCGCCGCAGCAGCCATTTCGGCGCGCACGGCGATCACCAGCTGGGCGCCCCATTGCAGCGTGATCAGCCGGATCACGCGTCGAACTTCGGGCCGTGCGGCCACGTGCGCCTCGATCGACTGCCGCAGGGCGGGTTCGGCGGACTCGCCGACGATCATGCCCTTGACCTCGATGATGATCGCGATGGCGATGACGACCAGCAGCGCGCCGATCATGATCGAACCGAGCGCATCGAACATCGGATTGCCGGTAACGATCGACAGCAGCACCGCGACAAAGGCGAGCACGAGGCCGCCGAGCGCGGCGATATCCTCACCGGCCACGACCATCAGCTCGGATTGCCGGGTTTCGCGGAACCAGCGCAGGAAAGAGCGACCGCCCTGGACCTTGCGGATCTCGCGCATCGCGCCCCACAGCGAGATCGATTCGAGCACGATCGCCACCGCCAGCACCGCCAGCGCGATGGTGGCATTGCTGAGCGGCTCGGGGTGCTTCAGCCGGTGCCAGCCCTCGTAGATGGAGAACAGGCCACCGACGAAGAACAGCAGCAGCGCCACCATCATTCCGTAGAAGTAGGTCACCCGCTGGTAACCCAGCGGATGATCGGCGCTCGGAGCGATCTTCGCGCGCTTCAGCCCCAGCAAGAGCAGCAACTGGTTGGCGGTATCCGCGACCGAGTGGATGGCCTCGGCCAGCATCGCGCCCGAGCCGGTGTAGGCGGCCGCGCCGAACTTGGTGACCGCGATGCCGGCGTTGGCGCCGAGAGCGAACAGGATCGCGCGGGTGCTGTCGGCCGCCATGTCTCTCGTCCTGTCCGGGGATCGGCCGGACGCTACTTGATGCCGAGCAGCTCGACCTCGAACACCAGCGTGGCGTTGGGCGGGATCGGGCCGCCCGGCGTGCCGCGCTCACCGTAGGCGACGCTGGCGGGGCAGGTCAGTTTCGCCTTGCCGCCCACCTTCATCTTCTGCACGCCCTCGGTCCAGCACCTGATCACGCGGTTCAGCGGGAACTCCGCCGGCTGGCCGCGTGCGATCGAGCTGTCGAACTCCTTGCCGTCGGGGAAGGTGCCTCGGTAGTGCACGCGCACGACATCGGTTTCCTTCGGGCTCGGCCCGGTGCCGTCCTTGAGCGATCGGAAGACCATGCCCGAGGGCGTCTTGACGGCATCCTTCTCGGCGGCCGCCTTGTCGAGGGCGGCGTCCTGCGCCCAGGCCAGCGGGCTGGCGAGCAGGGCCAGCAGCATCCACTTCTTCATCGTCTTGGTCTCCGGTGACCGGTTGAGGTGCGGCAATGGAATCCTTGCCCGTGAGCCATTTGTGGCGCCATCGGCTCCGGCTCGCAGGGCAGCGGGCGCGATGCTAGCCTGTCTCGCCACCCCGCGCCAAAATCCGCGGCCCAAATCTTCGGCCCGTAGCCTCGCCTCAACTTCCGCGCAACGCGAACCATGCAGGATCTCTTTGCAGCCGACACGACCAGCGCGCCGCTTGCCGAGCGGATGCGGCCACGCACGGTCGATGAGGTCATCGGGCAAGCGCTTCTGCTGGGAGCGGGCAAACCGCTGCGCGTTGCCTTCGAGACGGGCCGGGCACACTCGATGATCCTGTGGGGGCCGCCGGGCGTCGGCAAGACCACGCTGGCCCGGCTGATGGCCGATGCCTTCGGGCTGGACTTCATAGCGATTTCCGCAGTGCTCGGCGGCGTGAAGGACATCCGCGATGCCGTGGATCGCGCGCAGCACGGTCGCGCGACAAGCGGCAAGGCGACGGTCGTGTTCGTCGACGAGGTGCATCGCTTCAACAAGGCGCAGCAGGACGCCTTCCTGCCGCACGTGGAAGCGGGGCTCTTCGTTTTCATCGGCGCGACGACGGAAAACCCGTCCTTCGAGGTCGTGGGCGCCCTGCTGTCGCGTGCAGCCGTGTATGTGCTGGAGCCGCTGGCGGCGGAGGATCTGGACACCCTGATCTCGCGCGCGGCGGGCGGGCCGCTGGGCGGGCTCGAAGTCGAACCGGCGGCGCGCCGCATGCTGATCGATCTGGCCGACGGCGATGCGCGACGGCTGCTGAACGCGCTCGAGGTGACGGCGGGCGCGGCGGCCGATCGTGGCCTGCGGACGATCGACGCGGAGTTCCTGCGCGCGGCACTGCCGGCCACGCTGCGTCGCTTCGACAAGGGCGGGGAGAACTTCTACGACCAGATCTCGGCCCTGCACAAGTCGGTGCGTGGCTCCGATCCGGATGCGGCGCTGTACTGGATGATGCGCATGCTCGACGGCGGCACCGATCCGCGCTACATCGCGCGGCGCGTCGTGCGCATGGCCGTCGAGGACATCGGCCTGGCCGATCCGCGCGCACTGGAGATCGCGCTGGCCGCCGCCGAGACCTATGAGCGCCTCGGCTCGCCCGAGGGCGAACTGGCGCTGGCGCAGGCGATCGTCTATCTGTCGGTGGCGCCGAAGTCCAACGCGCTCTATCGCGCCTTCGGCGCCGTGCGCGACTTCGTCGGCAGCGATGGCTCACGGCCGGTGCCGCTGCGGCTGCGCAACGCACCGACACGCCTGATGAAAGACCTCGGCTACGGCAGCGGCTACCGTTATGCCCACGACGAGGCGGGTGGCGTGGCGGCCGGCGAGACCTATTTTCCCGACGGCATGGCGGCGCCGCAGTTCTACCAGCCGACCGATCGTGGCGTCGAGGCGCGCATCCGGGAGCGACTGGCGCAGCTGCGCGCAGCCCAGCCGTCGCGCGCGGACTCTCGCACGGACGACGACGAGGGCGGCCGCTGATCTGCGCGTGCCGTCGGGCCCGCGCTGCTTGCACCCCGGCCTGCGCTCGGCGAAAATGCGCCGCATGCACCCGCTGGACTTCCTCCTCAGTCGAAGCTGCCACAGTCAGCGCCGCTCCCGCGGCTGAGCCTCGCATGGCCGCGCCCGCGGCCGCTTGAGAATTCCGTGCCGGACTTCCCGGCAACACCACAGGACCTGACATGCTGGACATCAATCTGCTGCGCAAGGACGTCGGCGCCGTTGCCGGGCGGCTGCGCACACGCGGCTACGAGTTCGACGTTGCCCGCTTCCAGGCCATCGAGGCCGAGCGCAAGGCCGTGCAGGTGGCCACCGAGGACCTGCAGGCCCGCCGCAATGCGCTGTCGAAGCAGGTCGGCGCGCTGAAGGCCCGCGGCGAGGACGCCGCTGCGGTGATGGCCGAGGCAGCTGCGATTCCGCAGCGCCTGAAGGAACTCGAGGACCAGCTCGGCAGCATCCAGTCGCGGGCCAACGAGCTGCTGCTCGACGTTCCCAACCTGCCGCACGCATCGGTGCCGGTCGGCCGCTCGGCGGAGGACAACGTCGAGGCGCGACGCTGGGGCACGCCGCCGGAGTTCACCTTTACGCCGCGTGATCATGTCGATCTGGGCGCGCGGCTGGGGCTGGACTTCGAGGCCGCGGCGCGGCTGGCCGGTTCGCGCTTCGCGCTTCTGAAAGGCCCGCTGGCACGACTGCACCGCGCACTCGCGCAGTTCATGCTCGACACCCAGACCCAGCAGCACGGCTATACCGAGTGCTACACGCCCTACATCGTCAATCGCGAGTCCCTGCTCGGCACCGGGCAGCTGCCCAAGTTCCGCGACGACATGTTCTGGGTCACCAAGGGCGGCGGCGAAGACAAGGAAGAGCTGTACCTGATCTCGACTTCCGAGATCTCGCTGACCAACACCGTGCGCGGCGAAGTCCTGCGCGAGGCGGACCTGCCGATCCGGCTGACCGCACACACGCCGTGCTTCAGATCCGAAGCCGGCAGCTACGGCAAGGACACCCGCGGCATGATCCGCCAGCACCAGTTCGACAAGGTCGAAATGGTGCAGATCGCGCATCCCGAGCGTTCCTACGAAGCCCTTGAAGAGATGGTCGGGCACGCCGAAGCGATCCTGCGCCAGCTCGGCCTGCCGTACCGCGTCGTGACCCTGTGCACCGGGGACATGGGCTTTGGCGGCGCCAAGACCTATGACCTCGAAGTGTGGCTGCCCGGACAGCAGGCCTACCGTGAAATCTCGTCGGTATCGAACTGCGAGGCCTTCCAGGCGCGGCGCATGCAGACCCGCTTCAAGAACGCGCAGGGCAAGACCGAACTCGTGCACACGCTGAACGGATCGGGACTGGCCGTCGGGCGCACGTTGGTCGCCGTGCTCGAAAACCACCAGCGGGCCGACGGCAGCGTCGTGGTCCCCGAGGTGCTCGCTCCCTATATGAGCGGCCTGCGGCTGCTGCAGCCGGTCTGACTGCGCCGGATAGATATAATCCGCCGCTTGCCTGCAACCGTTCCCCACGAACCGGTCAAGGGCAACTGCAGTCAGGAGAGGTGGCAGAGTGGTCGAATGCGCCGGATTCGAAATCCGGTGTACGGTTCTACCGTACCGTGGGTTCGAATCCCACCCTCTCCGCCAAAAACAAGGGGCCCACAAGGGCCCTTTGTTTTTGGCGGATACGGGTGGCTGAGAAACCACGCAGGTTCGACAAGCGACATGCCGGTGGAATGTCGCCGGTCGACGCGCGCAGTGCGTCGAGCCGGAACCGCGGCGCCGGTCGACGCATGGACGGGGCGCGCGCCAGAGGCGCCGCGAGCAATCCCACCCTCGCTCCAGGGCGAGGGGCCCGCAAGGCCACCTTTCTGACATGAAACTTACCGACCGCGTTCCGAGCCCACCGATAGTGCGGCGCAGCACCGAAAGTGTGCTTCCTGTCAGTGTCCTGTAAGCGCCGCTACCTA
>JALORV010000081.1 GCA_025458735.1 Burkholderiaceae bacterium
TCGGCGCACGCGATCGCGCCATGGTGGGCCAGCAGGCAGGCACGGCGGTCGACCAGCGCCTGCACGGCGTGGTCGGACAGTTCCTGCGACCCGAAGGTCGCGTAGGGCGCGCAGCGGATGTCGATGCCGCCCGCCATCGCCACCATGTAGTGGAACGCGGGGATGCCGCGGCCGTGGCAGGCCAGGGCCGTGGCGGCCGGCGAGTGGGTATGGACGATCGCCGCGAACTCGGGCCGCGCGGCATAGATGTCGCGATGAAAGCGCCACTCTGACGAGGGGGTGTGGCGGCCGGTGGCGATGCCGGCGTCGGACACGAACGCGAGGTGGTCAGGTTCCAGTGTGCGATAGGGCACGCCGGTCGGCGTGACGATGAAGCCCGCCTGCGCCCCGCGCCGGCAGCGCACCGAGACGTTCCCCGACTTGTTGACGTTGATGCCGGCCGCGTTCATGGCCAGCGCGGTGTCGATCACGGCCTGCCGCAGGGCGGGGCCGTCCTCGGCCGGTGCCGTCGGCGGGTTTGCATGGTTTTGCGCGGTCATGCGGCGTGTCGCCGTGCCGGGAACAGATCGGCGAGGCGGTCGGGCGCGGCGACGCCGCGCTCGGTGACGATGCCGGTGATCAGCCGCGCCGGCGTGACGTCGAAGGCCGGGTTGGCGACTTTCGTTCCGCGCGGGGCCAGGTGCACGCTGGCGGGCTGTCCGGCGTCGTCCAGGCCGGCCACCGTGAGCACTTCGTCGGCGGCCCGCTCCTCGATGGGAATCGCGGCCAGCGCATCGCCGAGGGTCCAGTCGATGGTCGGCGACGGCACCGCGGCATAGAACGGCACGTTGCAGTCGTGCGCCGCCACTGCCTTCAGGTACGTGCCGATCTTGTTGGCGACGTCGCCGTGTGCCGAAACGCGGTCGGCGCCGACCATGACGACGTCGACCTGCCCGTGCTGCATCAGGTGGCCGCCGGCGTTGTCGACGATCAGCGTGTGCGCGACGCCGTGCGCGGCCAGCTCCCACGATGTCAGCAGCCCCTGGTTGCGCGGCCGCGTTTCGTCGACCCACACGTGCAGCGGCACGCCGTCGTCGTGGGCCGCGTAGATGGCTGCCAGCGCCGTGCCGTGATCGACCGCGGCCAGCCAGCCGGTGTTGCAATGGGTCAGCACGTTGAGCGGGCGCCCGAGCCGGGCGTGCAGTGCCCGCAGCAACTCCGCACCGTGGGCCCCGATCGCGCGGTTGAGCGCGACGTCTTCTTCGGCGATGTGGCCGCACTCCTGCCAGGCCGCGGCGGCGCGCAGGGCCGGTGCGAGGCCGGCCACATGCGCACGCAGCCGATCGAGCGCCCAGCGCAGGTTGACCGCCGTCGGCCGCGCTGCGAGCAGGCGGGCGTGACTGCGGGCGAGCGCTTCATCCGAGGGATCGGTCTGCAGCGCCAGCGCCAGCCCGTAGGCGCCGGTCACGCCGATCAGCGGTGCGCCTCGCACCACCATCGTCCTGATCGCGCTTTCGACGTCGGCGAGCGACGCCAGTTCGCGGGTGACGAAGCGATGCGGCAGCAGGCGCTGGTCGATGACGCCGACAGCGGACGTGCCGACCGGCCAGATAGACCGCATCGGGACTCCGTTGACCTTCATCGCACTGCGCCGGACGGACTCATGCGGCCGATTCTACGGTCGCCCCATGACGGCGCGACGGCGCGACGGCAGCGGCGGCGAGCGCTGCGGCGGCCGCGGGCGCGGCGATTCAGCGCCGCTGGCGCTCTTCCGCCTCGATCTGCTGGTTGAAGAAGCGGCGGAACCAGAAGCCCATGCCGATCACGAACACGATGGTGGCCAGCGACATCAGGCCGATGTCGCTGGTGAGGAGCAGCTTCAGGGCTTCCATGATTGGGTTCCTGCGCGATGCGAGTTGGGTGGGGGCGCGGTTCAGGCGCGCGTGCGGCGCGCGACCAGCGCAGCGCGCTCGCTGCGTTCCTGGCACTCGCAGCAGCGCGCGGCGGCCGGGTTGGCGCTCAGGCGTGCGACGGCAATGTCTTCGCCACAGTCGATGCAGGCGCCGTAGTCGCCGCTGGCCACCCGCTCGAGCGCCTCGTCGAGCCCGGCGAGTTCCTCGGCGTCGCGCGCGACGTGCGCGATGTCCATCGAGGTCGCGGCTTCGGCGGCGGCCTCGTCATCGGTGTCGAGCCGACGGTTGGGCAGGGCGGCGTCCTCGTGCGCTTCCAGTCCGTGGCGATGCAGGCGATCGGACACCGCACCGCCGACCTGCCGCCGCATCGACTTCAGCCGTACCTCAAACGTAGAGAGTTGTTCCGCAGACAGCGGCATTTCGTTTCTTTCTCCCCCGCGGCCAGACTACGGTGTGGCGCCGCCGCAGACTTGATGCCAGTCAACGCTGTTTCGACGCCGCGGGCGTCGTGCAGGCGGTGGGAATCTGCTAAGGTGGCCGCCGTTGCTGCGGTGCCACATCCGGCCGCCGCGACTCCGACACCGGCGCGGACAGGGCCGGGGCCGAGGCGACTGCATGGAGTGACGCCGCCGCGATGAGCATGGACAGCGTCCACTATCTGAGAGCCGCGATGGTGCCGCGTTCGATCGCGGTCGTCGGCGCCAGCCCGCGGCACGACTCGCTCGGCCGCTTCGTCTACACCAACGTGATGGCAGCCGGCTTCAAGGGCGAGGTCTACGCCGTCAATCCGCGACACCGCACGCTCGACGGCCATCCGTGCTGGCCCTCGCTGGGTGCGCTGCCGGTGAAGGTGGATCTGGCGGTCGTCGTCACCGGCCCGCAGAACGTGCCCGGCATCATCGACGACGCCGGCCGAGCGGGCGTGGGCGCGATGCTGGTGCTGTCGCCCGGCCTGTGCGAGGAAGGGCCGGAGCGCCGCCGCCTGGAACAGGAAGTCCTTACGCGCGCGCGTGTGGCCCGGGTGCGCGTGTTCGGACCCAACTGCCTCGGGCTGATGCGGCCGGATATCGGCCTGAATGCCAGCTGGGCGCGCACGGTGGCGCGGCCCGGCGCCGTGGCGCTGGTGTCGCAGTCGGGCGCCGTCACCACTTCGCTGCTCGATTACGCATGGACCGCGGGCTTCGGCTTTTCCTCCGTGGTCGCCACCGGCGCCGAGTCCGACGTCTCGATTGCGGAGATCCTCGACTTCCTGGCCGGCGACGCGGCCACGCGCTCGATCCTGCTGTACCTGGAAGGCATCCACAACGCGCGGCCCCTGCTGTCGAGCATCCGCGTGGCGGCCAGCGTCAAGCCAGTGATCGTGCTGAAGGCGGGCCGGCACGCGGCCGGCGCGCGGGTGGTGATGAGCCACAGCGGCGCGCTGGTCGGTGACGACGCGGTGTTCGACGCCGCGCTGCGCCGGGCCGGCGCCATCCGCGTGCCGAAGATCGGCGGCCTGTTCGCGGCGGCTGAGGCGCTCGCCAGCGGCCGCCTGCCGCGCGGCAACCGGCTCGCGATCGTCACCAACGGCAGCGGCCCCGGCGCACTCGCGGCCGACGCGACCGAGGACAACCACGTCGAACTGGCGCGGCTGTCGGATGAAACGCGGTCGGCCCTCGATGCCCTGCTGCCGGTCGGCTGGTCGCATACCAATCCGGTCGACGTGCGGGCCGACGCCAATGCGGCGCGCTTCGCCTCGGCGCTGCAGCAGGTGATCGACGATCGTGCCAACGACGGCGTGCTGGTGCTGTTCGCGCCGACGCCGCAGCTGGCGGCGGAGCAGGCGGCGCGCGCCATGCTGCCGGTGGCGGCGGCGGCCGAGAAGCCGGTCGTCAGCGCCTGGCTGGGCGAAAAGGACGCCGGGCGCGGACGGGCGGCCTTCAAGGCGGCCTCGCTGCCGGCGCTGCAGAACCCCGAGCGCGGCGTCGAAGCCTTCGGTTATCTCGCGCAGTACGTCCGCAACCGCGAGCTGCGGCTGCAGGTGCCGCCGCCGCGCCTCGACGACCTGAAGTTCGATGTGCAGGCGGCGCGCCGCATCGTCGACGGCGCGCGCAGCGCAGGCCGCCACACGCTTGACGAGCAGGACTCCAAGGCGCTGCTGGCCTCCTTCGGCATCGAGACCGCCGTCGGCCTCGTCGCCCGCAGCGCGATGGAGGCGCGGCAGGCGGCGCAGCAGCTCGGCTTTCCGGTGGTGCTGAAGGTGCGCGCCGACGGCATCACGCACAAGAGCGACGTCGGCGGCGTGCTGCTGGGCATCGGCAGTGCCGACGAGGTCGAGCGCGGTTTCGCTTCGATTGCGAAGCAGCTGGCCGAGCGGGCGCCGACCGCGCGCTTCGTCGGCGTGCTGGTGCAGAAAATGGTGGTGCGTCCGCAGGGCCGGGAGCTGATCGTCGGGCTGACGCGCGACCCGGTCTTCGGTCCGGTGGTCAACTTCGGCATGGGCGGCGTGGCGGTCGAGGTATTCCGCGACTGGGCGGTGGCACTGCCGCCGCTCAATGTGTTCCTGGCGCGCGACCTGATCTCGCGCACACGCGTGGCGCGCATGCTCGATGCCTTCCGTGGCGCGCCGGCGGTCGACATCGACAAGCTGATCGAGGTGCTGCTGCGGGTGTCCGAGCTGGCCTGCGAGATCCCGGCGGTGCGCGAGCTGGAGATCAATCCGCTGCTGGCCGACGGACAGGGCGTGATCGCGCTCGATGCCCGCGTGCTGGTGTCCGACGGACCGCTGGTGGCCGACGCCACCTACTCGCACCTGGCGATCCACCCCTATCCGCGCATGCTGGTGCGCGAGGTCGAGGTCAAGGGCGGCCGCGTGCTGCTGCGCCCGATCCGGCCGGAAGACGCCGAGGCGGAGAAGCGCTTCATCAGCCGCCTGTCGCCGCGCACCTCGTACCTGCGCTTCCATGCGCCGATCCGCGAGCTGACCATGGAGCGCCTGGTGCGCTACACGCAGATCGACTACGACCGCGAGATGGCCTTCGTGGCCATCGACACGGCCGACGAGCAGCACGAGATCCGCGGCATCTCGCGCTACACCTGCAATCCCGACGGTCGCACCGCCGAGTTCGGCGTGATCGTGGAGGACGCCTGGCAGGGGCGCGGCCTCGGGCATGTGCTGATGCAGGCGATCGAAAGCACGGCGCGGGTGCGCGGCCTCGCCGAGCTGATCGGGCTGGTGCTGAAGGACAACGACGAGATGGG
>JALORV010000082.1 GCA_025458735.1 Burkholderiaceae bacterium
TCGTCACCGAGCGACTGCAGCAGCGTGGCCTTGCTGCCGCTGGCGCGGACTTCGACTTCGGCCTGCAGCGACGAACCGATCGCGCCCGCTTCGCGCAGTTCCTCGAGCCGCTTCAGCACATCGGCCCGCACCGCACGCACCGCGCTCCAGCGCTCGATCAGGGCGGCCTCGCCGGGCACCGGCGGCAGCTCGGCAAAGGTCTCGGTGAAAATGCTGCCCTCGCTGCGCCGGCGAAACACCTTCCAGGCCTCCTCGGCGGTGAAAGACAGCAGCGGTGCCATCAGCCGCAGGATCGCATCGGTGATGTGATACAGCGCCGACTGCGCCGAGCGGCGCGCCGGCGACCCCGGCGGGGTGGTGTACAGGCGATCCTTCAGGATGTCGAGGTAAAACGCTCCCAGGTCTTCCGAGGCGAATGTCTGCAGCCGCGCGACGATCGGGTGGTACTCGTAGCGGTCGTAGTCGGCCTGCGTGCGCGTGCTGACGTCGCGCAGCAGCGCCAGCGCGTAGCGGTCGATTTCCAGCCATTCGCCGACCGGCAGCAGATCGCGTGCCGGCTCGAAGTCACTGGTGTTGGCAAGCAGGAAGCGCAGCGTGTTGCGCAGCCGCCGGTAGCTTTCGACCACGCGCTTGAGGATCTCGTCCGACAGCGACAGCTCGCCCGAGTAATCGGTGCTGGCCACCCACAGGCGGATGATCTCCGCGCCGAGCGTGTCCGCCACCTTCTGCGGCGCGATCACGTTGCCGAGCGACTTGCTCATCTTGCGGCCGTTGCCGTCGACCACGAAGCCGTGCGTCAGCAGCGCCTTGTACGGCGGCACGCCGTTGATCATGCACGAGGTCAGCAGCGACGAGTGGAACCAGCCGCGATGCTGGTCCGAGCCCTCGAGGTACATCTCGGCCGGAAAGTGCGACTCGGCGGCGTGCGAGCCGCGCAGCACGGTCTCGTGGGTGGTGCCGGAATCGAACCAGACATCGAGGGTGTCGCGGTTCTTCTCGTAGCGCGCGGCGTCGTCGCCGAGCAGCTCGCGCGGATCGAGGTCCTGCCACACTTCGATTCCGCCGGCCTCGACCCGCTGCGCGATCTGCTCCAGCAGCTCGGGCGTGCGGGGGTGCAGTTCACCGGTCTCGCGGTGAACGAAGAACGCCATCGGCGTGCCCCACTGGCGCTGCCGCGAGAGTGTCCAGTCGGGACGGTTGGCGATCATGCCGGCCAGCCGCGCCTTGCCCCATGCCGGGAAGAACTGCGTGGCCTCGATGCCGGCCAGCGCCAGCTCGCGCAGCGTCCGGCCGCCTTCCTTCGGCAGCATGTCCATGCCGGCGAACCACTGCGACGTCGCGCGGTAGATCACCGGCGTGCGGTGGCGCCAGCAGTGCATGTAGCTGTGGCTGAACTTCTCAACCTTCAGGAGGGCGCCGCGCTCGCGCATGACCTCGACGATCTTCGCGTTCGCATCCCAGATCTTCATGCCGCCGAACAGCGGCAACGATGCGGCGTAGACGCCGTCACCCTGGACCGGATTGAGGATCTCGCTGTCCGTCATGCCGTGCGCCTTGCACGACACGAAGTCCTCGACGCCATAAGCGGGCGAGGAGTGGACGATGCCGGTGCCGGTGTCGAGCGTGACGTAATCGCCGAGGTACACCGGCGCATCGCGGTCGTAGAACGGGTGGCGGAAGCGGATCAGGCCCAGCCGGGCGCCGGTCGTCGATGCGAGCGTTTCGCCCGCCAGGCCCCAGCTGTCCAGGCACGCCTGCCTGCGCTCGCTGGCCAGCAGCAGCAGCCCGAGTTCGGTCCTGACCAGGTCATAGCTGAATTCCGGGTGCAGGTTCAGCGCCTGGTTGGCGGGAATCGTCCACGGCGTCGTGGTCCAGATTACCGCGCTGACCGGTCCGTCGGGCAGCACGGCCAGTCCGAAGGCCTGCGCGAGCCGCCCGCGCTCGTCGTCGCGCAGCGGGAAGGCGACGTCGACCGCGAGGTCGACCTTGTCCTGGTACTCGACCTCGGCCTCGGCCAGCGCCGAGCCGCAGTCGAAGCACCAGTTCACCGGCTTCAGCCCGCGGAACACGAAGCCCTTGGCCATGATCTTCGCCAGCGCCCGCAGTTCGTTGGCCTCGGCCTTGAAGTTCATCGTGGTGTAGGGCCGGTCCCACGCCCCCAGCACGCCGAGGCGCTTGAAGTCCTTCTTCTGCCGCTCGATCTGCTCGGTGGCCCAGGCGCGCGACTTTGCGATGACTTCGCGCGCGGGCAGATTCTTGCCGTACTTCTTCTCGATCTGGATCTCGATCGGCATCCCGTGGCAGTCCCAGCCCGGCACGTAATGCGCGTCATAGCCGGCCATCGTCCGGCTCTTGACCACCACATCCTTCAGGATCTTGTTGACCGCATGGCCGATGTGGATGTCGTTGTTCGCGTAGGGCGGACCGTCGTGCAATATCCAAAGCGGCCGGCCGGCCGCGGCGCGACGGATCTGCTGGTAGACCTGCTGCTCGTCCCACTCGCGGATCCACTGCGGCTCGCGGCGGGCGAGGTCGCCCCGCATCGGGAACGGCGTGTCAGGCAGGTTCAGCGGGTACTTGCGCGTCGCGGGATCGGACGCGGGCTTGCTGCTGGCGTCGGCGTCAGCCATGGTGTGGCACTCCTTGGCCCCCTCGGGCTCTGCAAGAGGTGTCGGTGTGATGAAAAGAACGAGGTGCGAGTGTAGCCTGCAGCCGCCCCGGTCCCGGCCGGCGCACCTTCAGGCCGCTGTGCGCGGCAGCGATTCGATCGCGTGCAGCGCCCGGGCGCGGTTGGCATCGTCGCCGATGGCTGCTGCCAGTTCGTCGAGCGAGTCGTAGCGCTGCTCGTCACGCAGCTTGTGCAGGAACTCGACCTGAACCAGGCGTCCGTAGACGTCCTCCGCGAAGTCGAACAGATGCGCCTCCAGCATCCAGCGGCCGCTGTCCTCGACGGTCGGGCGCAGCCCGACGCTGGCCACGCCTGCACGCGCCGCTCCGAGCCCGTGCACGCGCACCGCATAGATGCCTCGCACCGCCGGGTGGCGATGCGCAATTCGCAGGTTGAGTGTCGGAAAGCCGATCGCGCGTCCGAGCTTGCGCCCATGCAGCACGCGCCCGCTGATCGCATAAGGCCGGCCCAGCAGGTGCCGGGCGCGCGCCAGATCGCCCGCGCCCAGCGCCGCCCGCACCGCGGAGCTCGAAATGCGCTCCTCGCCCTCGACCACGGTCGGCATCTGCTCCAGCAGGAAGCTGCCGTGCGCGGCATGCTGCTGCAGCAGGCCGATGTCGCCAGCGCGGCGGGCGCCGAAGCGGAAGTCGTCGCCCACCAGCAGCCAGCGGACCTGGCAGCCATGCTGCAGCAGGTCGATGAAGGCACCGGCCGGCAGCGAGGCGAAGCTGCGGTTGAAATGCTGCACGATCACGCGATCGATGCCGGCCGTCGCGAGGGCCTCGAGCTTGTCGCGCAGGCCGGAAATACGTGCCGGGGCACGTTCCGGGGCGAACAGTTCGCGCGGATGCGGCTCGAAGGTCATCACCGCCGCGGCGATGCCGCGGGCGCGCGCTGCCGCGACAACGCGGGCGAGCAGGGCCTGGTGACCCCGGTGCACGCCATCGAAGTTGCCGACGGTCAGGGCACAGGGCTGGCGGGCGCTGGGTCGCGGAACTCCGCGAAACACCTGCATGCTGAAGGGCGATCCGGTCTGGGTGCGAATCCGCGATTATAGGATTCGCGGACGTTTCCCTCGTGTTTTCGGGCACTTAGGTCCGGTGTCCGGGACCCACTCGGTACAATCCGCGGCGATGAAAGCGATCGTCGTCGTGATTTCCGGGCGCGGCAGCAACCTTGAAGCGCTGATTGAAGCTGCAGCGCGCGAGCGCTGGAGCATCGACCCCGGCGCGGCGATCGCCGGCGTCGTCAGCAATCGTGAGGATGCGGCGGGACTGCTGGCAGCGCGACGGGCCGGGCTGGCAACGACCGTGGTTGATCACCGGCAGTTCGCAACGCGCGACGCATTCGACCGCGCGCTGGCCGCCGCGATCGACGCCGTGAATCCCGAACTGGTCGTGCTGGCGGGCTTCATGCGCGTACTGACGCCTTCGTTCGTGCAGCATTACGCGGGGCGGCTGATCAACATCCACCCGTCGCTGCTGCCGCTGTTTCCCGGCCTGCAGACTCATCGGCAGGCGCTTGGCGCGGGCGTGCGCGTACACGGGGCCACGGTGCACTTCGTCACCGAGCAGGTCGACTGCGGCGGCATCATTGCGCAGGCCGTGGTGCCGGTGCTGCCGGGCGACGACGAAGCCGCCCTGGCCGCGCGGGTGCTGGCGCAGGAGCATCGATTGCTGCCGCGGGCTGTACGGATGCTGCTGCAGCGGCGCGTGCAGTGGCGCGACGGCCGCGTGCTGGTCGACCCCGACGCCGCGGGCGAGCTGGCGCTGTTCGACGCGACGACCTTGCCTGGTCGCCGCGAGTCCCTCGGCGCGGCAGTCATGGCGCACGGGATTGTCCCGTGAGTACAAGCGGCCCGCAGCGCACTGCGTGGAGAAGGGTTCAATGAGCGGCAAGCCCGCGGGCCGGCGCCCTCGAAAGGCGTCTACGGAACGGCGCGCGCGTCCGCCGGAGCGGCGCGCGGTGCACGCCGCGCGCGCGCCTGCCGGGCAGAAGCGTCCGCAACAGACGCCGACAACGCGACCCCCGTCAACCCGAGCCCCGGCGACCCGAGCCCCATTGACGCAAGCCCCATCGACGCGACGTCCGGCGGGTACCGATGCCCGTCGCATCACCGCGCTGGTGGTCGACGCGCTGTCACAGGCCTTGTCGCGTGTGCTGCGTTTCGACGGTCCGGCCGACGCGGTGATGTCGCGCTTCTTCCGCGAAAACCCGTCGCTCGGCAGCCGGGACCGCAGCCTCGTGGCCGAAGCGATCTTTCACGCGCTGAGGCGCTATGCGACGCTCGGATGGATGCTGCAGCCGGCGCAGCCGTCGCGGGCGCCCCGGCTCGCCGCGTTGGTGACCCTGGCTCGCCAGCACGGCTTCAATGCCCTCGACGAGCGCGCGCTGCGCAACGACGCTGCCGCGGTCAAGAACGCGCTGGCGATAGATCTTCGGCGGGCGCCGTCG
>JALORV010000083.1 GCA_025458735.1 Burkholderiaceae bacterium
GCCGTTGGTGTGCACCAATCAGCGAAGCGGCAACGCGGCAATGCGCCCGCCATTCGCTTTCCCGCAGGGTTGGGCCGAAATGCGGCGTCTGCTTTGTCGTGCGGCTTGCGCAGGGGACCCACCCTGCGCCGCGCCACCCTTCGCGCATCCATCCGCATTGCGGCCCAACGCATCTCCCGAAATTAGCGTGTACAGGCCCTGGAACCCCGCGCGCCGGTCTCAGCGCTGCCCGAACGACACGTCGCCGAAGATCGGGCCGACACCCCGCGGCAGCGAGCGCCAGTACTGCCGCGGGCCGGCGACGGTGCCGCCGAGTTCGGCCGCGGCGCGCCACGGCCAGCGCGGATCGAAGAGCATGCCGCGCGCCAGTGCCACCATGTCGGCGCGCCCCTCGGCGACGATCGCCTCGGCCTGGCGGGGCTCGGTGATCATGCCCACGGCCATCGTGGCCAGGCCGGTCTCCTGGCGGATGATCTCCGCCAGCGGCACCTGGTATCCCGGCGCCGGCGCAATGCGCTGCTGCGGCGAAATGCCGCCGCTCGACACGTCGATCCAGTCGCAGCCACGCGCCTTGAGCGCGCGCGCGAAGGCCACCGACTGTTCGATCGTCCAGGAGGGCGGCGCAGGGTCGAGTTCCTCCAGCCAGTCGGTCGCCGACAGCCGCACGCCGACCGGGCGGTCGGCCGGGAAGGCGGCGCGCACCGTGTCGAACACTTCCAGCGGGAAACGCATGCGGTTGTCGAACGAACCGCCGTACTGGTCGCTGCGCCGGTTGGCCACCGGCGACAGGAACTGATGCAGCAGATAGCCATGCGCCGCGTGCACTTCGAGCGCGTCGAGGCCGAGCCGTGCCGCGCGCCTGGCCGCGTGGTCGAACTCGTCGCGCAGGCGCGCCAGATCGGCGGCATCGAGCGCCTGGGGCGGCGCTTCGCCCTCGGCGTGAGCCACCGCCGACGGCGCCTGCGGCGTCCAGCCGCCCTGCTCCGGCGGCAGCAGCCGGCCACCGTTCCATGGTTCGCGGCTCGAGGCCTTGCGCCCGGCATGGGCGAGCTGCAGCGCGACACGGATCGGTGCCACCGCACGGATCATGCGCAGCACGCCGGCCAGCGCGCGTTCGCAATCGTCGCTGTACAGCCCGAGGTCACCGGGCGTGATGCGTCCGGCGGGCGTCACCGCGGTCGCCTCGATCACGAGCAGGCCCGCGCCCGACAGTGCCAGCGAACCGAGATGCGCCCAGTGCCAGTCGGTCGCGCAGCCGTCGCGCGCCGAGTACTGGCACATCGGCGAGATGACGATGCGGTTCGCCAGCTCGATCGAGCGCAGCGACAGCGGAGTGAAGAGTTTGCTCATGCAGTGTCCACCAGGAGGAGTTCCGAAGCTTGCCGGTTCAGCGATGCAGCAGCAGCACCGAGAGGTTCCACAGCAGGTGCGCGGCGATCGGCGGCCCCAGGCTGCCGGTGCGTGCGCGCAGCCAGAGATACAGCACCGCAGCCGGCAGCACGCCCAGCAACAGGCCGGGTCGCCAGCCGTGCAGCGCCACGAACACCGCCGTGACGAGCACACCGCCCCAGCCGAGCGGCGCGCCCCACAGGGTCCAGCGCGGCGGACTGGCCCGGTCGGCCAGCGCCAGCAGCGCTCCGCGCATCACCCACTCCTCGATGACGGCGGCCAGCAGCGCCGCCGCCACGACGCCCGCGCCGAGTTCCAGCGAGGCGGCACCGCGCATCCGCATGACAGCGACATTCGCGGCCAGCACCAGCAGCGTGACCACGACGGCCGGCCGCAAGCTGCCGGCGCGCGGCGGCACCAGCCCCAGTTCCGCCGGCGTGATGCGGCCCAGGCTCACCAGTGGCTGCAGCGTCAGCCAGACGGCGGCGCCCGCAGCCACCGGCGCCCACGTCGCCGCGGCGTAGCCCGCGACGGCTGCGAACACCGTCATGTAGAGCAGCAGCAGCCCGAGCAGCGCGAGCGCCGGACCGCGCCGTGCGGGCGAGCGCGTGACGGCAAACGCCGCCGCGATGCCCAGCGCGCCCAGCCAGCCGACCGCATGGTCGTCCATCGGCTGCGACTTCGCTCAGCGGCGCGGCAGCATGCGCTCGACGTAGCGTGCGATGAGGTCCGCCTCCAGGTTGACCCGCGCCCCCGGCTGCAGCAGGCCGAGCGTCGTCACCGCGCGCGTGTGCGGAATGATGTTGAGCGAGAACTCGCAGCCATCCGGCGTGTCCGTCACCCGGTTGACCGTCAGGCTGACACCGTTGACGGCGATCGAGCCCTTGACCGCGAGGTAAGGCCCGAGGGCCGGCGGCGCCAGGATCGCCAGTTCCCACGACTCGCCGGCCGGCACATGGCGCACCACGGTGCCGATGCCGTCGACATGCCCGGCGACCAGATGTCCGCCGACGGTGTCGCCTAGCCGCAGCGAGGTCTCGATGTTCACCACGCCCGGCGCATCGAGCCCGGTCGTGCAGCCGAGGCTCTCGGCCGAGACGTCGGCCGTGAAGCGCGCGCCGTCGACCGTGGTGGCCGTCATGCAGGCGCCATTGAGCGCGATGCTGTCGCCGACCGCGACCACAAAGCCCGGCACCGCGCCGCCATCGACCGTGATGCGCACGCCGCCGCGCGCATCGCCCGCCGTGGCGCGCTCGACGCGTTCGATGCGTCCGATGCCCTGGATCAGTCCGGTGAACATGTGCCGGCCTCAGACGAAGCGGGCGCGCAGCCGGACGTCGCCACCGACCGCCACCGCCTCGCGGAACTCGAGCCGGCGCGCGTGCGCCAGGTCCGACAATGCCGGCAGGTGCACCATGCCCTGCGCCTCGCCGATCAGCAGCGGCGCCAGGTAGACGAGCAGCTCGTCGACGATGCCGGCCTTGACGAGCGAACCGTTGAGCCGGTAGCCGGCTTCCACATGCACCTCATTGACCTGACGCTGCGCAAGCTCGCGCATCAGCGCCGCGAGGTCGACCTTGCCGTTCGCGTCCGGCAGTTCGACGACCTCGATCCCGCGGCTGCGCAGTGCGTCCGCACGCGCACCGCCGCCGGCGGCTGCCACCAGCACCGCGCCGCTGCCTTCGAACAGCCGCGCCGCCGGATCGACGTCGAGCCGGCTGTCCACCAGCACGCGCAGCGGCTGGCGCGAGGTCTCGACCAGCCGCACATCGAGCTGCGGGTTGTCGGCCTGCACCGTGCCGATCCCGGTCAGCACCGCACAGGCCCGCGCCCGCCAGGCGTGGCCGTCGCGCCGCGCTTCCTCCGACGTGATCCAGCGCGACACGCCGTTCTCGAGCGCCGTCTTGCCGTCGAGGCTGGCGGCGATCTTCATGCGCACCCACGGTCGGCCGCGCTGCATGCGCGAGAAGAATCCCGCGTTCAGCTCGGCCGCCTCCTGCTCGAGCAGTCCGCAGCGCACATCGATGCCGGCGCTGCGCAGCATCTCCAGACCGCCGCCGGCCACCTGCGGGTTCGGATCCTCGACCGCGGCGATGACCCGCCCGACGCGGGCCTCGATCAGCGCGGTGGCGCAGGGCGGCGTGCGTCCGAAGTGGCTGCACGGCTCGAGCGAGACATAGACGGTGGCACCGCGCACATCATGGCCACCGCGGCGAGCGTCCAGCAGCGCTTCGACCTCGGCGTGATTCGATCCGGGCGCCTGGGTCCAGCCCTCGCCCAGCACGCGGCCGTCGCGCACGATCACGCAGCCCACCCGCGGGTTCGGCGGCGCGGTGATCATCGCGCGCGCTGCCAGTGCCAGCGCATGCGACATGAACTCGTGATCGGCCTCGCCGTACATCAGGCCGATGCCGCCGGCGGTGTCGCCGGCGCGGGAGGCAGTGCGGTGGCAGGCAGCGGGCCGCCCACGACTTCGATCTGCAGGGGCCGCGCCGTGTCCAGATGCAGATCGCGCTGCGGATAGGAGATCGCGATGCCGGCATCCGCCAGCCGCTTCTCCAGCATGAAGCGCAGGTCGCTCTGCACCTGCATGCCGCTGTGCCTGGACACGTCGACCCAGAAGTAAAGCGCGAACACCAGCGCGTTGTCGCCGAAGTCCTCGAAGATCACCAGCGGCGCCGGCTCCTTCATGATCAGGCCGTGCTCTTCGGCCGACTTCTGCAGGATGTCGGCCACCTGCCGGGTCGGTGAGCCGTAGGCGACGCCGACCTTGACCACCCGGCGCATCGTCGGCGTCTCGCCGGTCCAGTTGGTGACCTTGTTCTCCAGCAGCATCGCATTGGGAACCATGGTCTCGATGCCGTCGAACTGCCGCACGGTGGTCGAGCGGATGTCGACCGCCGTCACGATGCCCTGCACCCCTTCGACGTCGACGATGTCGCCGACCCGCACCTTGCGCTCGAACAGGACGATGATGCCGCTGATCAGGTTCTTCAGCAGCGTCTGCGTGCCGAAGCCGATGCCGATCGCCAGCGCGCCGCCGAGGAAGGCGAACACCGTCAGCGGGATGCGCGCCAGGTTGAGCGTCAGCACCAGCAGCACGAAAACCGCCAGCATCATGACCCAGCGGCGCAGCACCCGCGCCTGCGACTCGGCCACCGCGAAGCGCGTGACCATCAGGTGCTGCGCGCGGCGCGCCAGCCCGCTCGCCACGGTGAAGCCGACCACGAAGATCAGCAGCGCGCCGACACTCTTGCCGATGGTGACTCCGCGCGACACCGTGGTCGGCTTGCCGGCGATGTCGACCGTGTCCTCGACGGCGAACAGCTCGAAGTTCCAGACGTCGCGCGCGAGTTCCTTGGTGTCGGCCCAGGCCTCGGCCAGCTTCTCCTCGGCCGTGCGATGGGCGCCCAGCGCCTCGAACTCGCGGTTCCAGTGGGCGGCGGCCGCCCGCACCTTGAGCGCGGTGACCTGCAGCTCGCCGACCGCGTCCTCGGCGCGCCGGACGGCGGCCAGGGCCGCTTCCTCGTAGCGCCGGCCCGGCGCCTGCGCTTCCATCGCCTCGACCCGCCGCCGTTGCTCCTGCGCGGCGGTGTCGATCAGGATGCCGAGGTCGTTCGCATAGGACTGCAGCGCGCCGACGCGGCCAAAGCTGGCCTTGATGGCCTCGATCGCTTCCCGGCGTTCCTCCGGGTCCTTGCTGTTGGTGGCCGTGAA
>JALORV010000084.1 GCA_025458735.1 Burkholderiaceae bacterium
GCGGCGACGCTTTAGCGGTATTTGCCTCGGCTATGCTGTCGAGGATCGCCCCGCAAGTTGTCGTTTAACTCGGCGAGCGGCGATTATAGGTGAAGCCGTCGACGGCGTCGTGCCGGGCGGCGCGCCGGGCCCGCCCGCTCATAGGCTGCTCGAAACGTGCTCAATTTCCTGTTCCGCCTGATCGCCGCGTTGCCGCTGCGCGTGGTGCACGCCATCGGCGCCATGGCGGGCCGGCTGGTGTATTTGGTGTCGCCCACGTTTCGCCGTCGCACGCGCGACAACCTCGCCCAAGCCGGTTACGGCTCCGCAGGTCTCGCGGCAGCAGTAGCGGGCGAGGCCGGCAAGCAGGCACTCGAAACGGCGTGGGTGTGGCTGCGGCCGCACGCGGAAGTGGTCGGCCGGGTCGTGGTCGAGCCGGCGGAAGCGGCGCTGTTCGAGCGCGTGCTGGCGGATTCGCGGCCGGTCGTCTTCCTGACGCCGCACTTCGGCTGCTTCGAGGTGGCTGCACGCTGGGTCGCCGTGCTGCACTCGGCCCGACACGCGCGGCCGATCACCGTGCTGTATCGGGTGCCGCGCAAGGAGGCGCTGCGACGCATCGTTGCCGAAGGGCGCGCGCTGGAGCACCTGATCCCGGCCCCGGCTGATCTCGGCGGCGTGCGCCAGCTGATGCGCGCGATGCAGCGGCGTGAGCTGGTGGGCATCCTGCCGGATCAGGTACCCACCAACGGCGACGGCGTGTGGGCGCCGTTTTTCGGCCGACTGGCCTACACCATGACGCTGCCGGCGAGGCTTGCCCGACAGTACGACGGCATCATCGTCTACGCCTTCGGTGAGCGGCTGGCCGCCGGCCGGGGCTGGCGCCTGCGCCTGCGCCGGCTCGAGCATGCATTGAGCGGCGACCCGCTGGCCGATGCAACCCTGCTGAATCAGGGCATGGAAGCGTTGATCCGTACCTGTCCGGTGCAGTACTTGTGGAGCTACAACCGTTACAAGGTGCCGGCCGGCGTGGTACCGCCAACTGCCGCAGCGGCATGAGCGCGCACGGCCGTTCCGAAGCGCTCATAACGGAGCGCGCAGCGCGGAGGTTCCGATGAGCGCACACGGCCGGTCCACGGCGCGGCTGGCAGGCCACGCCGGCTCCGCAGGCACTGCAGCACGCAGGTGCTGCAGTGAAACCCCTGCTACGCCCAAAGCGCTCATAACGGAGCGCGCAGCGCGGAGGCCCCGATGAGCGCGCACGGCCGTTCCACGGTGCGCGAATCTGGCGAGCCGGAGCAGGAGGGCAGTCCGGTCATCGCGTGGGCGTCCCGCATCGGTGTGTGGCTGGTCCGCCGCATGTGTGGCTGGCCGCAGCGCTGGCGCCCGCAACCTGCTGCGCAGCGTCTTCGACCATGCGGTGCTCTGGCATGCCGACCAGGCGGTCGTCGAGCGCTACGTGAAGGTCGAGGGCCGCGAGCATCTGCTGGCAGCTGCCAACCGGCCGCTGATCGTGATCGCGCCGCACTTCGTCGGGCTCGACGCGGGCGGTGCGGGCGTCAGCCTGCTGGTGCGCTGCGTGTCGGTCTACGCGCGGCAGAAGAACCCGGTGTGGGACGAGAGCCTGCTGCGCGGCCGGCAGCGCTTCAACGATCCGGTGCTGCTGGCCCGGCAGGGAGTCGACATGCGCAGCGTGATCCGGCACGTCAGGGATGGCCTGGTGCTGTACTACCTGCCGGACATGGACCTCGGGCGCCTGAACTCGATCTTCGTGCCGTTCTTCGGCGTGCCGGCCGCCACCATACCGATGGTGCCGCGGATCGCCCGCATGACGGGCGCCCGCGTCATCATGGGTGTCACCGAGATGACCGCCGACGGCTACGCGCTGCACCTCGAGGCGCCGTGGGAAGACTTTCCCGGCCCGTCGCTCGAAGAGGACACCGCCCGCATGAACCGCGAGATCGAGCGCTGGGTACTGCGGCTGCCGGCGCAGTATCTGTGGTCGCACCGGCGCTTCAAGACGCGACCCGAAGGAGAACCCGGTTTCTACTAAGTTGAGCCCCTGGGTGGCGCGGCTCGGGATCGCGCTGATCATGCTGACGCGGCACTGGCCGCAGCGGCGGCGCACGCGGCTTGCGCATGTGCTGGCGGATCTTGCCTGGAGCCTGCCGCGGGCACGGCGCGTCACGCTGATCAACCTGCGTGCCTGCTTCCCTGAACTCAGCGAGGCGGAGCGGCGGCAGATCGGGCGCGCCACGTTTCGCAGCCTGACCCGGGCCGCCCTCGATCACTCGATCCTGGCGAGCGCCGACCTCGAGACCTTCCGGAACTACGTGCGCGTCGAGGGCGAGCACCACATTTTCGACCCGGCCAACCGGCCGCTGATCATCGTGGCACCACACTTCGCCGGGCTGAATGCCGGAGGCATGCGCTCGGGGCTGATCACCCGTGGCGCATCGATCTACTCACGCCAGAAGAACCCGGTCTGGAACGACTGGCTGCTGCAGACCCGGCTGCGCTTCGCCGATCCGATCCTGATTCCGCGCCAGGACATCGACATGCGCAACGTCGTGCGCGTGCTGAAGTCCGGCGTGCCGCTCTACTACCTGCCGGACACCGATCTCGGCCGCGCCAGTTCGATCTTCGTGCCGTTCTTCGGCATCGATGCGGCCACCATCCCGATGGTTTCTCGGCTCGCCCGCCTGACCGGGGCGAAGGTCCTAACGGCGGTCACCGAGATGACCGACGACGGCTACGTGCTGCACGTCGAGGCGCCATGGACCGACTTTCCGGGCGCATCGGTCGAGGAAGACACTGCGCGCATGAACCGCGAGGTCGAGCGCTGGGTGCGCCGGCTGCCGACCCAGTATTTCTGGACCCACAAGCGCTTCCGCACGCGGCCGACGCCCGAGGATCGCTTCTACTGAGCGTGCGCCGCGTGCGCCGCGGCACCCGCCGGCGGCCATGCGATGCGTACACTTGGCGCCGCATGAGGTTGAGATTCACCAAGATGCAGGGGGCCGGCAACGACTTCGTCATGCTCGATGGCGTGACGCAGGCGGTGACCCTGACGCCTGAGCAGCGGCGGCGCCTCGCCGACCGGCGCTACGGCGTCGGCGCCGACCAGATCCTGCTGGTCGAGCCGCCCTCGCGCGCGGACGTCGACTTCCGCTATCGCATCTTCAATGCCGACGGCGGCGAGGTCGAGCAGTGCGGCAACGGCGCGCGCTGCTTCGTGCGCTTCGTGCGCGACCGCGGACTGACCGCCAAGCGCGCCATCCGCGTCGAGACACTGGGCGGGATCATCGAGCCGGCGCTGACAGCTGCGGGCGAGGTCGTGGTCGACATGGGCGTGCCGGTGTTCGAGCCGGCCGCGGTACCTTTCGAGCCGGCCGGACTGGTGCCGGTCGCCGACGGCGACGAAGTGCTGTGGCCGCTGGCGCTGGGCGCGCGCACCGTTCACTGTGCCGTGCTGTCGATGGGCAACCCGCATGCGGTTCAGATCGTCGAAGAGATCGAACGGGCCCCGGTGACGGTCGACGGCCCGCTGATCGAGCACCACACGCGTTTTCCGCAACGCGTGAACGCCGGTTACATGCAGGTCGTGGATCATCACGCGATCAGGCTGCGCGTCTGGGAGCGCGGCGCGGGCGAGACCCTGGCCTGCGGCACCGGCGCCTGCGCGGCGGCCGTTTCCGGCATCCGGCGCGGCGCGCTGGCATCGCCGGTGAAGGTTCACGCGCGGGGCGGTACGCTGACGATCGAGTGGGACGGCGGACCGGTGCGCATGAGCGGACCGGCCACGCCGGTGTACGAGGGCGAAATTGAACTCTGAAGAAAGCGTCATGCAAGACCACGACATTGCCGATTACCTGGCTGCTCACCCGGACTTCTTCGACCGGCACCCGGAACTGCTGACCGGGCTGCAGCTGCCCCATCCTCACAACGGCCAGGCGATCTCGCTGGTGGAGCGGCAGTCCCTGATGCTGCGCGAGCGCATCAAGACGCTCGAGGCGCGGGTCGCGGAAATGGTGCGCAACGCGCAGGAGAACGACGCCATCTCGGCGCGGCTGGTGGCGTGGACGCGCGCACTGCTCCTGCAGGACAGCCCGTCGCTGCTGCCGGACACGCTGGTGTCATCGATGAAGCAGGTCTTCAGCGTTCCGCACTGCGCGCTGCGGCTGTGGTCGGTCGCGCCGCCGTATGCGGCGCTCGAGTGCGCGCGGCCGGTCGCTGCCGACACGATCTCGCTCGCGAACAGCATGCGGGTGCCGTTTTGCGGCTCGAACGTCGGATTCGAGGCCGCCGAGTGGTTCGAGGACGGCGCCGGCGTACAGAGCCTGGCCATGCTGCCGCTGCGCATCGGCGCCGATCCGGCGACCTTCGGACTGCTGGTGCTCGGCTCGGCCGACAAGGACCGGTTCCACATCACGATGGGCACGGCCTTCCTCGAGCGCATTGCCGAGCTGGCAAGCGCCGCCCTCGCACGCCTGCGGGCCTAGCGTGCGATCTCGGCCGCTGCCTGCGCGCTCGTGACGACGACGGCGTCGGTGACGCACTCCGAGTTCGATGCGTTCCTCGACGCGCTGCGCACGCAGCGGCGGGCATCGGCGCACACGATTGCCGCGTACCGGCGCGACCTCGAGCGTGTCGCCGCGCTGGCGACGCCGCGTGCAGTGGCCTCGCTCACGGCGCCCGAGGTGCGCGGCTTCGTTGCCCGGCTGCACGGGCAGGGCCTGGCGGCCTCGTCGCTCGCCCGCATGCTGTCGGCCTGGCGCTCGTACTTCGGCTGGCTGGTCGAGTCGGGCCGGCTGGCTGCCAACCCGGCGGCCGGGCTGCGGCCGCCACGTCGGACCCGACGGCTGCCGAAGGCACTCACGGCGGACCAGGCCGTCACGCTCGTGGCCGATGAGGGCGATGGTCAGTGGCTGTCGGTGCGCGACCATGCCCTGGTCGAACTGCTGTATTCGAGCGGACTGCGGCTCGCCGAACTGGTGTCGCTCGACTGGCGGCACTTCGAGGCGACTCGCACGGCAGGCCGGTCTTCGAGCTGGATCGACCTTGCGGGTAGCGAGGCGACCGTGCTGGGCAAGGGCAGCAAGACGCGCACGGTGCCGATCGGTGCGCCGGCGCGCCTGGCGCTGGAACGCTGGCTCGAGCGGCGCGCCCAACTGCAGCCGTGCGACGAGCGGGCGCTGTTCGTCTCGTCGCGCGGCGGCCGCCTGTCGGCGCGCTCGGTGCAGTCGCGCCTCGCGCAGCTGTCGCGCCGGCTCGGTCTCGGCGTGCACGTGCATCCGCACGTGCTGCGCCACTCGTTTGCCTCGCACCTGCTGCAGTCGAGCGGCGACCTGCGGGCCGTGCAGGAGTTGCTGGGTCACGCCAACATCGCCACCACGCAGGTCTACACGCGGCTCGACTGGCAGCACCTGGCCAAGGCCTACGACGCCGCGCATCCGCGGGCGCGGCGCAAGTCGTGAGCCGCCGCGGCGACCCGGTGTCACCGCGCGGCGCGCACGCGCGCATCGTGCTGAGGCCGGGCAAGGAAAAGTCGCTGTTGCGCCGGCATCCCTGGGTCTATGCCAGCGCCATTGCACGGTGCGACGGCGACGCGGAGAGCGGTGCCACGGTAGCGGTGTGTGCCGCAGATGGACGCTTCCTGGCCTGGGCGGCGTATTCGCCGGCCTCTTCGATCCGCGCGCGCGCCTGGTCCTTCGACGAGGCAACCCCGGTCAGCGCCGCATTGCTCGAGCAGCGGGTGCAGGCGGCGGTGGCGCGCCGGGCTGCGCTTGCTGGCGACAGCAACGCCCTGCGGCTGGTGTTCGGCGAGGCCGACGGGCTGCCCGGACTGATCGTCGATCGCTATGGCGAGCAGCTCGTGGTGCAGTTCCAGGCCGCGGGCGTCGAGGCCTGGCGCGAGACGCTGCTCGACGCGCTGGTGCGCTGGACGGGATGCGCCGACGTGTACGACCGCAGCGACGGTGCCGGGCGGACACGTGAAGGCCTGCAGTCCGCCAGCGGCGTGCTGCGCGGCAGTGAACCGCCGGAAGGCGTCGAGATCGTCGAGCACGGGCTGCGCTTCCAGGTCGACGTGCGGCGCGGGCACAAGACCGGCTACTACATCGACCAGCGCGACAACCGACGCCGCGTGCGCGACTGGGTGGCGGCACGGACCGCGGCCGGCGCCACGGTGCGCGGCCTGAACTGCTTCTGCTACACGGGCGGTTTTTCGATCGCGATGGCGCTGCGCACGCTGCAGGCCGAGGGCGCCCGGTTCGACGTGATCGTGCTCGATCCGCCGAAGTTCGCCTCCAGCCACCATCACGTTGACCGCGCCGCCCGCGCCTACAAGGACATCAACCTCAACGCGCTGCGACTGCTGGCGCCGGGCGGCGCGCTGTTCACCTACTCCTGCTCGGGCGCGATCGACGTCGATCTGTTCCAGAAGATCGTCGCCGGCGCGGTCATCGACAGCCGCGTCGACGCCTGGCTGGTGGCGCGGCTCGGAGCCGGCTGCGATCACCCGCTGATGATGACGGTGCCCGAGTCCGAGTACCTCAAGGGCGTGCATTTGGAGCGGGTCGCCTGACTCGGCGCGCGCGATCCACTAAACTCGCGCCCCTTCTTTTGGCAGGCTGCCGGCAGCGCCGGCGTCCGGGAAATCCCTGATGACTCCGAACGATTTGGTGCCGGTGACCGTGCTGACCGGATTCCTCGGCGCCGGCAAGACCACCTTGCTCAACCGCATCCTGTCCGAGCAGCATGGCCACCGCATTGCGGTGATCGAGAACGAGTTCGGCCCCGAGGGCATCGACAACGAACTGCTGGTGACCGACACCGAGGAGCAGATCGTCGAGATGAACAACGGACTCGACTTCGAGCGCGTCATCATCGAGACCACCGGCATGGCGAATCCGGGCCCGGTGACGCAGACCTTCTTCATCGAGGAAGACATCGCCGCCTACTACCTCCTCGACAGCGTCATCACCGTGGTCGACGCCAAGCATGGCCACGACACGCTCGACGCGCAGCCCGAAGCGCAGAACCAGGTCGGCTTCGCCGACCGCATCCTGCTGTCGAAGACCGATCTGGTCGACGCCGACGAAGCCGCCTCATTGCGCGAACGGCTGGTGCGCATGAATCCGCGCGCACCGATCAAGCCGGTCAACTTCGGACAGGTGCCGCTGCAGGAGGTGCTCGACCTGCGCGGCTTCAACCTCAACGCCATACTCGAGATCGACCCGGCCTTCCTTGCCGGGGAGCACCCGGATGCGGCCGCCGCCAGGGCCGGCCAGGGGCACGGCCACGGCGGCCAGCATGGCCATTCTCATGGCGACGATCACGTGCACGATGAAAATTGCGCGCACGACCATGACCACGATCATCAGCACGGCCACCGGCACCATCATCATGATGATGCGATCAAGGCCTTCGTGTTCCAGTCGACGAAGCCCTTCGATTCGGCCAAGTTCGAGGAGTACATGGGTGCGCTCACTCAGGTTTACGGCCCAGACATGCTCCGGTATAAAGGCGTGCTTTTCATCAACGGGACCAACCGTCGCATGATCTTCCAGGGCGTTCACATGCTCATGGGAGCCGACGTCGGACGTCCCTGGGGCAAGGATGAAAAGCCTTCCAGCAAGATCGTGTTCATCGGCCGCAACCTGCCGCAGGACACGATACTCAAGGGCCTGCAGGCGTGCCTCGCACGCTGACCGCGGCTTCCGACATCGAGACACAACGAGGTAAAAACGACATGGCTGCAGCAAAAAAGGCGCCGGCCAAGAAAGCCGTCAAGACCGCTGTGAAAAAAGCGGCGACCGGCAAGAGCGCGTCGAAAAAAGCCGTCGCCCGGAAAGCCACGCCGGTGAAGGCCGCGGGCAAGGCGAATGCCGTCAAGAAGGTGTCTGCGGTCCGGCCGGCGCCGGCCAGGCCGGCGGCCCCGCCGAAGTCGGTGGCCAAGCCTGCCCCCAAGCCTGCAGCCAAGGCAGCGCCCAAACCCGCCGTGGCTGCACCGGCGGCGCGAACGGCGAGTGCCAGAGTGGCGACATCGGCGCAGAAAGCCGAACGCGTGGTCGCTCCGGCGCCCAGCGTCGTGCCGGTGGTCGCACCGTCCCCGGTTGCACCCAAGGCGGCGCCGGCGCCGAGCCCCAAGGACCTCGCTGCCGCGCACGAGTACCTGCTGGCGCGATCGGCCACGCGCAGCGAAGAGCCGGTCACGGTCGATGGGCGGCGCCTGCCGACCGAAGGTGAACTGCTGAAGATGCCCGAGTCGGACTACATGAACGACCGGCAACTGGCTTTCTTCAAGCACCGCCTGCAGCAGATGGAGCGCGAACTGCTGCAGAACGCCGACGAGACGACCGAGCACCTGCGCGAGACGGTGATCGTGCCGGATCCGGCCGACCGTGCCACCATCGAAGAAGAACACGCGCTGGAACTGCGCACGCGCGACCGCGAGCGCAAACTGCTGAAGAAAGTCCAGCAGTCGCTGGCGCGCATCGAGGCGGGTGACTACGGCTACTGCGAAGAAACCGGCGATCCGATCGGCATTCCCCGGCTGCTCGCACGGCCGACGGCAACGCTGTCGCTCGAGGCGCAGCAGCGCCGCGAGATCAAGCAGAAGATGTACGGGGACTGAGGCCGC
>JALORV010000085.1 GCA_025458735.1 Burkholderiaceae bacterium
GGAATTTTGGCCTGCCAGGCCTGACGTGGAGCACCACCATGACGAAGAACCTGGTTATCGCTGCCATCGACGCCGGGACTGGCTTCACGAAGTACAGCAAGCTGCGCCCAGGCCGGCATGCGGACATTGAAGTCTTCCCATCGCTCATGGACATCGTCTTTCACGACAGCCGCAGCAGCAGCCTCGGGTCACCGCGGCGCAATGCCTTGATCCCCTTCGGCGACCACCTGGTCGAGGTAGGCCCGGACATCGAGGCAGCGCTTGGCGATGCCATCTTTCACGCACATGCGAAAGGGTTTGTGTCCACCGATGACTACCGCGCCTGCGTCGCCGGCGCGCTGGCCTTCCTCGAAGAGCCGTTCATCGACATGCTGGTGCTGACCGTACCGATGCGGAAACGCGATGCACAAGAGCAGCAGATTCGCGACTGGTTGAGCCGGCCGGTGCGTACTGCGGCCAATACAAGCGTCACCGTGGCCCGCGTGGTTGTTCTGCCCCAGCCCACGGCCAGTGCCATCGAATGGCTCGAGTCGCCCGCGATCGACAAGGCGCAGGTGTCGCTGGTGCTGGTGGCGGGCTATGGCAGCCTGGACTGGGCGCTGTACTGCGGCCGTGACGTGGAGCCACTGGTCGGTGGCACCGACCATCACGGCGTTGCCCACCTGCTGCGCGCCGTGGGCGAACGAATCGGCCAAGGTGTCATCAGCGGCGACGGCCAGCTCGCTTCCATTGATCAGGCACTTCGCCAAGGCAAATCCTTGCGGGCACGCGGACACCTGCATGACCTGCAGATTTACTGGCCGTGGATCCATGGCCGGGCCCGCCGGATGCTGTACGGCATCGCGGATGCACTGGCCGAACTACCGACGCCGCAGGCCGTGTGGCTGGCCGGTGGCGGGGCAGCCTACTTCCTGCAGGCCATGGAAGGCCTGTTCGATCGACAGGCGGTGCATGTGGCCCCCGAGCCGATGCACGCGTGCGTGCGCGGTATGTGCATGTACGGCAAGCGCCGGCTGATGGCCGATCTCGACGCCCTACGCGCCTGATCCACCGCGAAGCGAACCTATCCAACCCCACACCCTGCGCGGGAGGCGCCCGCGGGGATTCTTGTGAACTTGACGCCTCTAGCGACCGTGCGATCTTTGATCTGACGCCGGCCGCGAAGCAGCAGATCCAACTGACCCGGCTGCAAGCAGCCAGGAAGGCAAGGACATGACTGCAGTGACACCTCTTTTCTACGACCTGCGCGAAACGGCCACGATGCTGCGCGTGGACTACTCCACCGCGTGGAAGCTGGTCAGCACTGGCCAGTTGAAAGCGATGCAGATCGGCCGGCGATGGAAAGTGACCCAGGCCGCAATCGATACCTTCGTGCAGCAAGGCACCGAGGCTGTGCAACTACGGGCGCAGGGCCATCGCAACGCATGTGAACGCATTGGAGGCAGGATATGGGCATCCTCAAACGAGGCACAACCTGGTGGATCGACATCACCGCGCCAGGTGGCCATCGAGTTAGACAGTCGGCTGAGACAACTGACCGCAAGGCCGCGAAGGAACTCCACGACCGGCTGAAGCACGACCTGTGGCGTCAGGCCAAGCTGGGCGACAAGCCTCGCTACACCTGGGAAGACGCCGCCCTGCGCTGGCTGAACGAGCAGGGCCACAAGGCGTCGATCCGCGACGACGCGAGGAAGATCGAGTTCCTGACCCCGTTCTTCAAGCGCCTGCCGCTGACCGAGCTGACCTGGGACCGCATCCAGGCCGTGGTGGAAGGCCAGAAGAGCGACAAGGCGCCGGCCACGCGCAACCGCTACTACCAGCTGCTGCGGTCCATCCTGCGGCGGGCCATGCGCGAGTGGAACTGGATCGACAGCGTGCCCACCATCCGGCTGCACCGCGAGCCCGAGGGCCGGGTGCGCTACCTCACGCCCACCGAGATCGACACCTTCCTGCGCAACCTGCCCGAGCACCTGCGATCACTGACGCGCTTCACCATCGCCACCGGCCTGCGTCGCGCCAACGTGCTGGGCCTGAAGTGGAGCCAGATCGACATGCAGCGCCAAGTGATGACCGTGGCCGCCAGCGACATCAAGAGCCGCAAGACCCTGGGCATACCGCTCAACGCCACGGCCATGGAGATCGTGCGCGCGCAGATCGGCAAGCACGACGAGTACGTCTTCGTCTACAAGGGCCGGCGCCTGAACGCCGCGGTGAACACCGCCTGGCGTAACGCGCTGAAGAAGTCGGGCATCGAGGACTTCCGCTTCCACGACACCCGCCACACCTGGGCCAGCCTGCTGATCCAGAACGGCGTGCCGAAGGGCATGATCAAGGAGATGGGTGGGTGGAAGTCGGATTCGATGGTGGAGCGGTATGCGCACCTGGCGCCGGAGCATCTGGCGCGGCATGCGGCGGTGATAGATGACCTGCTGCGGCCGGTCGGCGATCGAACGCCTGTGGCCGTGGCCAACGCGCCTAAAGGCAAGTGACTCTGGCTGGGGGCACCAAGCGCTCGCAAGACAACTATCCAGGTGCACTGGAAGTGCACGTGTTGTACTGGTCGAACGCAAGATGCCCGGCTTCAAGGTCGGGACGACCTGGCGCTTCAAGCGAGCGGACATCGGCGGATGGATCGCGGCCCGAGCCGCCGCCCCGGCCGCAGGCGCGGACATGAAGGGGAAGCGCGCACGATGAAGCCGGTACAGAACCGGGGCACTGACCTCCAGCACGCCGCTGAAGTTCATCTTCTCCCACTCCGCCCTGAAGGAAGGCTGCGACAACCCCAACGTCTTTCAGATCGGCGCCCTGCGCGCGATGGGCAGCGAGCGCGAGCGTCGCCAGACCCTGGGCCGAGGCCAGCGCCTGTGCGGCTATCAGGACGGGCAGCGCGTCTGCGGCCACGGCGTGAACAGGCTGACGGTAATCGCGACCGAGTCGTAACAGGAGTTCGCCGACAACCTGCAGAAGAAGATTGAGGCCGACACCGGCATCCGGTTCGGCATCGTTGAGCAGCACCAGTTCGCCACCATCGCCATCACCACGCCCGACGGCAAGGTGGCGCCGATGGGCGTGGACCAGTCCAAGGCGCTGTGGGACCACCTGCGGGCTGCCGATCACATCGACGCGAAGGGCACGGTGTGCAGGACTCGCTGAAGACCGCCCTGAAGGACGGCAAGCTGGCCCTGCCTGAGGCCTTCGAGACCTACCGGGGCCAAGTGGCCGAGATGCTGCGCAAGGTGACCGGCCGCGTCGAGGTGAAGAACCGCGACGACCGCCAGCCCGTGCTGCTGCGCAAGGGCGCCGACGGCAAGGCGGTGACGCTCAGCGAGGACTTCAAGGCGCTGTGGGACCGCATCAAGTACAAGACCACGTACCGGTTGCAGATCGACCGAGCAACTCGACTGGGGTCGGCAAAGTGCGCCGGGCCTGCGTGAGGCCCCTTGTTGCGCGCGGTGGTAGGCGGGGTGTCGCCGTAAACGCAGACCCGATCGCCCGCCCCGGGCAGGCGGGCTTGACCTGCAGTACGTATGACATTGTAATACACGCGTTCCACTCAGCGGAGAGGCTCCCATGTCCGCCGTTCTCACCGTGCGCCTGAACGACGACGAGGCTTGCGCGCTGGACCGTCTGGCGCAGGCCACCGGGAAGACCCGTAGCGAGCTGGTGCGCGACGCCTTGCGCGCGCAGGCGCTGCGCGAGACGCTGCGCCTGCTGCACGAGGACCTGGGCCCGCAGGCGCGCGCCGCCGGCTGGCTGACCGAAGACGATATCCTGCGCGAGGTGTCGTGACGGAGCCGCCGACCGCCGTCAGGGTCTTCCTCGACACGAACGTGTGGCTGTCGGCCGCGGTCTTTCCCGGCCTGTGCGCCGAGCTGCTGCTCGAGCTGGACGCGCGCGGCCACGCGTTGCTCACCAGCGCCCTCGTGCGCGAGTAGGCGCACGCCGTGATGCGACGAAAGTTCCTGCGACATGGTGCGGCGATCGAACGCTTCGACGCGCTGTGGGCCTGCGCGGCGTGCGTGCCGGACGAGGGGGAACCACCCGACGATGCGGACGCCCGGCTCGTGGCCGCAGCACAGGCCGCTGGCGCACAGGTGTTCGTCACCGGCGACCAGCGAGTGCCGGGCTGGAATCCGCGTGACAGCCTGCGCATCCTTTCGCCGCGTCAGGCATGGGAGCCGGTGGTCTTGGGACGCCCCTGAGCTGCGCGATGGCTGGCGCCGCCGCCGCCACGGCGTGCCGCTGATCGTCGACCACAGGCCGCCTTCCTTTCAACAATCTGCCGACCTGCGCAAGGTGGGCCCCGGCGAGCCCGGGGATGAGGCGAACGAGCAAGGGTGCACGAAACGTCAGCAGGCTTGCGGCACTCGTTCGCGAGCGCCGATCGTCTTTTCAGGCCGGCTGGCCCGATCGCCGAGTTCAGCGACAACTTGCAGGTCGAGTCACGAGTGCTGCTCAAGCGTCGGTTGCGCCCTCCTCCGTCCGGCGCACGTGTACAGCCGCACCATGACGAGCGATGTCTTGCGCCAGCAATTGGTGCACGAATGGAGCGACTGCGCAGCAATCCCTCAAGGCGGGAGCCTTCGCGCCAACCTCGCCACGCATGAACCCAGCAACGGGCACCCTCGCGCGGTCCCGAGGCGTACCGAGCAGAACGCCCTGCTCTCGATACCCCGCGACCGCGTCCGGGACCTCGGCGGAGCATTCGGGGCGACCTCGCTGGGGGGCTGGTCGCTTGACTGCGCGATGCCGGCCCAACCTCCCTACTGCCGCTCCTGCGCGGCACCGTGGCGGCACAGCGGTGTCCTGCTCGTGCCGTGCCGCCGCCTTGGCGGCTTGCGACCTTTGCCGTGCGTCGTCCGCGGCACCCGGCCAATTGACATGGGACATGGCCTGGCTACGCGGACCCGTGGCAGCAGCACGGAAGCGCTCGGCAACGTGCTGCTCGGGGCCGTTCGTCAACGCTACAGCTGGACTTTGCCGTGGTGCCTTTGGAGGTGAGCAGGTCACCACTCTGCGAGGGGTCAAAGTGTCCGCAGCATGAAGACCCGAGTGGTGCCTTCTGTCAACCGCCCAGTACGCCAACGGCTGGGCGGGGTACAGCAGCCCCAACGCTGACCTGTTCGATTCCGGCAGTGGAGATACCGTGACAGCCGCGGGAGCGGCCTAACAACCAGCCCGCAGCCGCACGGCACTCGCACGCCTACCGTCAACGCCCGGACGGTGCTGACCGGAACTGAAGCGGCGGCGTGGTGGCCGGCACGACATGGCCGCTGCCCGCCGCGTTTGCCAGACGCTCGAAGGCGTAGGCGTATCCGACCAGTTTCGCGTCGTCCCAAGCACGGCCAAACAGCTGGATGGCTACCGGGTTGCCACGGGAGTCCAACCCGGCGGGCACGATGATGGTGGGAACTCCATTTGCACCACCCGGCGTATCGCGCCGTCCGAACGCGGCGCGCGGACCGCCGCCGTCGTTGAGGCTGATATCGCTCAACAGACCAGGGTAGACGATGGCGTCGACGCCGGCAGCGTCCATCCAGGCCTTGGTGGACTGCTGGCGCAACACCCTCTGCGCTCGCTTGGCGTCGATCTGGGCCTGCGTCATACGCGGCGCCGGGGTTGCGCTGCAGGCGCTGGGGGCGGCGCGCACATAAGGAACCTTCTTCTGCGAGCAGTCCACGTCGACGAAGCTGAAGATGCGGAACCCCTGGTCGATCAACTCGGGGTGGCTGTCGATGTACTGCATCCAGCCCTCCTGCGTCAGATTGCCGGTGGTGTTGTCCGGCGGCACTGGCGGTGTGTTGGTACCACCGACGGTGGCGCCCATCTCGACGATGGTCGCCCCGGCCTCTTCGAGAAAGCGCAGCGCGGCGATCATCGCGTCGGTCGTGTTGGTGGTACCGAAGGGATCGACCCAGACCGCCGGAATGAAGCCGATGCGTGCGCCCCTCAGCGCGTCGGGGTCGAGCATCGAGCGCCAGTCCGCCGGGATCTTCGAGTCCGCAAGCGCCGTCGAGGGATCCTCGGGATCCGTCCCAGCGATCACGTTGAGCATGTCCGCGAGGTCCGAGACGGATCGGGTCATCGCACCGCCGAAGTCGGTCAGCCAGACGAGCGGCATGATGCCGGTGCCGCTCTGCAAACCGTCAGTTCCGCGCAGGGTCACCAGGCTGGCTGCACTTGCTGGCGCGTAGAGCGAATCGCCGGTCTGGGACCCGAGCGCGGCGGCCGCCATGCTCGCCGCGACGGCGCTGGCAGACCCACCGCTGGAGGCCAACGGCGAGCGCGACGGACTGAAGACGTTCCACACCTGGCCGTAGGCGTCATTCGAGTAGTGACCGCTGGTCGCATACTCTTCAAGCGCGGACTTTCCGATGATCACCGCGCCCGCTTCTCGAAGCCGGGCGACCTGGAACGCATCGCGTCGCGGAACAAATCCGTCGAAGGTCAGGCTCCCGTTGTTCGTCGCCATGTCCTTGGTGTCGAAGTTGTTCTTCACGACGACAGGAATGCCAAGCACCGGACTCGAGCGACCGGCGCGGCGCGCGGCGTCCGCAGCCTTGGCCTGCTCGATCGCGTCGGCGGCCACGATCTGGAAGCTGTTGAAGCCGAACTGCCCTCGGTCGTAGAACGAAACACGGTCGAGGTAGGCGCGGGTAATCTCCTCCGAGGTCGTGATGCCGGCCTCCATGTCGGCGCGCAGTTGACCGATCGACTTGCCGACCACGTCATAGCGCACGCTCGTGACGGGATCCCTGGGAGCCGGCGCCGGCGGTTGTGGGACCTTCGCCAGCGTACGGTCTGCGCAGGTCCGCTGAGCGAAGCCAGCGGCCGAGAGTGAAGAGGGATCGAAATTGACGATCGAGCAGATCTGGGCCGGTGTCAGACCGGCCAGGTCAGGTGTGGCCGATAGACGAGCCGCGGTCGTTTCGACGGCGGCGCGCGTAGCGCCAGAGCTCGCGCTGTTCACGCGTGGGCCGAGCACCACGAAGTGCATCAGCGAGCAGCTGCGCCCGGGAACCAGAGTCAACCTGTGCACGTAGGCCTGGAAGTTGCCTTCGTGGCCGCTGTAGACGATGGGGTTGTCGAAGCTCTCGTGCAGCCAGCTGCCGACGAAGCGAAGCGAGCGCCCCACGCCGTCCGGGCTGCCCAGCACGGTGACCTGCGGGCCGCCGACAAGGGTCGAACCCGAAAGCGGTGTCGCGACCGCAACCCAGGTGTCGCTGAGGTCGATGGTGGAGTCGCCGCTGGACGTGGTGTAGATCGCGCTCGAGTTGTTCCCCGAGGGACCAATGCCGGACTGGCCGCCGAACGCGATCTCGATGGTGATCGGCAGCGACGTGGTGTTCGTGAAAGTATCGACCCAGCGTCCGTAGCCGCCCGGGCGGTCGATACGGACGCCCAAAGCCTCGCATCAGCTCGCCGTTGAGTCGCGAGACCGGCTGTTCCAGGCCACCGCGTGCCGGCGACTGCTGCAGAACCTTGACCTTGATGCCACCGAATCCGTTGATCGTTGTGCTGAGCGCTTG
>JALORV010000003.1 GCA_025458735.1 Burkholderiaceae bacterium
AGGGTGTTGACCAGCACGTTGAGCCGGCCGCGGTGCGCCATGCCGATGACGATTTCCTCGACGCCGGCGCTGCCGGCGCGCTGGATCAGCTCGTCCATCGAGGCGATGAAGGTCTCGCCGCCCTCCAGCGAGAAGCGCTTCTGGCCGACGTACTTGGTGTGCAGGAAGCGCTCGAGTCCCTCGGCCGCGGTGACGCGCTCGAGGATGTGGAGCTTCTCGTCGGCCGTGAAGGCGGGCGTCGACCGCACCGATTCGAGCCGCTGCTGGATCCAGCGTTTCTGCGCCGGATCCGAGATGTACATGTACTCGGCGCCGATGTTGCCGCAGTAGGTCTGGCGCAGCGCGGTGATGATCTCGCGCAGCGTCATCTGCTCCAGCCCGAAGTACGTGTTGGACGCCGAGAAAGCGGTGTCCATGTCGGCTTCGGTCAGGTCGTAGAACGCCGGCTCGAGCTCGGGAATGGCGATCCGCTCCTGGCGCTGCAGCGGATCGAGATTCGCCCAGCGGTTACCCAGGTAGCGATAGGCCGCGATGATCGACTGGACGTGGACCTGCTTGCGCGCCACCGACAGATCGGTCGGCGCCACCTTCGGCTGGAAGGCACCGGCCTTGGCGCGCTGCGCGAAGGACTCGACGATCGGCGCGTGTGCGACATCGCGCGAGCTGGCCGAGCCGTCGGCGGCCGGCACCAGCTGCATCTGGTCGAAGTAAGCGCGCCATTTGTCGGGCACTGCGGCGGGATTGTCGAGGTAGCGCTCGTACAGCTCCTCGACATACGGCGCATTGCCGCCGAACAGGTACGAGTTGACCTGGAACTGACGCATCATCGGCCTTCACCTTTCAGAACGAGTTTCTCGTTGAAGATGCCCGGCGCGGCGGCTGCGAACCTGACCGCTCCGGCGGCAGCGCGCTCCGGTTTGCGGTGCGACTGCCGAGAGCGCCGGCAGAGTGACCACGCTACGGCCACTGAGCTACGGCCACTCAGTGACCGCAGGGTGATCGTTCCATCCACCGGCGACAAGCGCGGGATGCTACCACCGCCGGCCCGGAAATCATCGGTTTGTGGCGCCCTTGCCGCGCCGCAGGCGGCGGTGACCGCGTAGCGGTCCGCGGGAATACACTCCGGCGCAACAAAACTCGCCGCCAGGACGGACGAGGAGGAGACACGTGCAATCGACGGACATCCGTCGTCCCGACCATTTTCACCGGGTCGTGGACTGCCAGTGGGCGTGCCCGGCGCACACCCCGGTTCCCGAGTACATCCGCCTGATCGCGGCCGGCCGCTACACCGACGCCTACCTGATCAACTGGCAGTCCAACGTCTTTCCGGGGATCCTCGGACGCACCTGCGATCGTCCCTGCGAGCCCGCCTGCCGACGCGGCCGGGTCGAGGAAAACCAGGCCGAGCGCCCCGAGCCGGTGGCCATCTGCCGGCTCAAGCGGGTGGCCGCGGACTTCAAGGATGACATCCGCGGCCGGCTGCCGCGCCGGCGGGTGCCGATGAACGGCAAGCGCATCGCCTGCATCGGCGCCGGTCCGGCCTCGCTCACGGTGGCGCGCGACCTTGCCCCTCTCGGTTACGAGGTCATTGTCTACGACCAGGACCCCAAGGCCGGCGGCATGATCCGCACGCAGATCCCGCGCTTCCGCCTGCCCGAGGAGGTGATCGACGAGGAGACCGGCTACGTGCTCGGACTCGGCGTCGAGTTCCGCGGCGGCGTGCGCATCGACTCGATGCGGCGGCTGCTGGCCGAGGGCTACGACGCCGTGTTCGTCGGCACCGGCGCGCCGCGCGGCCGCGACCTCGACCTGCCGGGCCGGCGCGAAGCAGCAAAGCACATCCACGTGGGCATCGACTGGCTGGCGTCGGTCTCGTTCGGGCATGTCAGCCGCAGCGGCCGGCGCGTGATCGTGCTCGGCGGCGGCAACACCGCGATGGACTGCTGCCGCACGGCACGCCGGCTCGGCGGCGAGGACGTCAAGGTCATCGTCCGCTCGGGCTTCGACGAGATGAAGGCCTCGCCGTGGGAAAAGGAAGACGCGATGCACGAGGGCATCCCGATCCTGAACTTCCTCGTGCCCAGGGCCTTCCTGCACGACAACGGCAGGCTCACCGGCATGAGCTTCGAGAAGGTCGCGGCGGTGTACGACGCCGCGGGCCGCCGCTCGCTGGTGCCGACCGGCGAGCCGGAGCAGCGCTTCGACTGCGACGAGGTGCTGGTGGCGGTCGGGCAGGAGAACGCCTTCCCCTGGATCGAGCGCGACTGCGGCATCGACTTCGACCGCAGCGGCATGCCGGTGCTGGACCCGGCCACCCTGCAGTCGAGCCGCAGCGACGTTTTCTTCGGCGGCGACGCGGCGCTCGGCCCGAAGAACATCATCTGGGCCGTCGCCCAGGGACACGATGCCGCGGTGTCGATCGACAAGTTCCTGCACGGCGAGGACGTGCGAGTGCGGCCGGCCCCCGGGGTCTCGCTGGTGTCGCAGAAAATGGGCATACACGAGTGGAGCTACGACAACGACGTGGCGCCCGATGCGCGCTTCAAGGTGCCCTGGCGCGACGTCAACCAGGCGCTCGCCAGCATCCGCGTCGAGGTCGAGCTCGGCTTCGATCCGAAGACGGCCTTCAGGGAGGCGCAGCGCTGCCTGAACTGCGACGTGCAGACGGTGTTCAGCGCAGCGCTGTGCATCGAGTGCGATGCCTGCGTCGACGTGTGCCCGACCGACTGCATCAGCTTCACCGCCAACGGCGACGAGCCCGAGCTGCGCACGCGTCTGCGGCGGCCGGCGCACAACGCCACGCAGCCGCTGTACGTGGCCGACGGACTGAAGACCGGCCGCGTGATGGTGAAGGACGAGGACGTCTGCCTGCACTGCGGCCTGTGCGCCGAGCGCTGCCCCACCGGTGCCTGGGACATGCAGAAGTTCCGGCTCGAAGTGACCCACGCGGGGCGCGGCTGCCGCACGCCGCAGAAGGAGGCCGCCTGATGGATGCGCGCACCCGCGCGGCGGCCGCCGCGCAGCCGGCCAGAGCGGCCCGCATCGAGGCCGTCAACGACTTCGTCGTCAAGTTTGCCAACGTCAACGGTTCCGGCTCGGCCAGCGCGAACGAGATGTTCGCGCGCAGCATCCTGCGCATGGGCGTGCCGGTGTCGCCGCGCAATATCTTCCCCTCCAATATCCAGGGGCTGCCGACCTGGTACGAGGTGCGCGTGACCGAGCAGGGGCATCTCGGGCGCCGCGGCGGGGTCGACCTGATGGTCGCCATGAACCCGCAGACCTGGGCCAGGGACGTGGCCGAGATCGAGCCGGGCGGCTACCTGCTGTACGACTCTTCCCGCCCGCTGCCCGACAGCAGCTTCCGCGACGACATCCGCGTCATCGGCGTGCCGCTGACGCAGATCGCCGCCGCCAAGTTCACCGACGCCAAGGAACGGCTGCTGCTGAAGAACATCATGTACGTCGGCGTGCTGGCGGCCATGCTGGGCATCGACCCGGAGGTGATCGCCACGCTGCTGGGCGAGCAGTACAAGGGCAAGGACAAGCTGATCAAGCCCAACCTGGACGCCTTCATGACCGGGCTGCATTACGGCCGCGAGCACCTCGACGATGCCGTCGGCCTGCGCATCGAGCCGCGCGACGCGGTCGGCGACCGCATCTTCGTCGAGGGCAACGCCGCGGCGGCGCTCGGCTGCGTGTATGGCGGCGCCACGGTGTGCGCCTGGTACCCGATCACGCCATCGACCTCGGTGGCCGAGGCCTTCCAGAAGTACTGCGGCCGCTATCGCGTCGATCGCGCCACCGGTGCCAACCGCTTTGCCATCGTGCAGGCCGAGGACGAACTGGCTTCCATCGGCATGGTGATCGGCGCCGGCTGGAACGGCGCGCGCGCCTTCACGGCCACCTCCGGGCCGGGTGTGTCGCTGATGACCGAGTTCATCGGCCTGGCCTACTTTGCCGAGATTCCCGCCGTGATCATCAACGTGCAGCGCGGCGGGCCCTCGACCGGCATGCCGACCCGCACGCAGCAGTCCGACCTGCTCGCCTGCGCCTACGCGTCGCACGGCGACACCCGGCACGTGCTGCTGTTTCCGGAAGACCCGCACGAGTGCTTCGAATTCGCGGCCGCCGCGCTCGACCTCGCGGAGCGGCTGCAGACGCCGATCTTCGTGATGTCCGACCTCGACATCGGCATGAATCACCGGCTCTGCAAGCCGTTTGCGTGGGACGAGGCGCGCCGCTACGACCGCGGCAAGCTGATGTCGGCCGCCGACCTCGAGGCCGGCCGCGACTTCGGCCGCTACCTGGACGTCGACGGCGACGGCATTCCGTACCGCACGCTGCCGGCGGTGCATCCGACGCGCGGGGCCTACTTCACGCGCGGCAGCACGCGCGATGCCTACGCGCGCTACTCCGAGGCGGGACCCGACTACGTCTACAACATGGAACGGCTGCTGCGCAAGTTCGCCACCGCACGCGACCTGGTGCCGCAGCCCATCGTGCATCGTCCCGCGCAGAAGGCCAGCGCCGGCGTCATCTGCTACGGCTCGACGTCGCCGGCGATGGACGAGGCGCACGAACTGCTGGCCGCGCAGGGCGTCCACCTGGCGCGCATGCGGCTGCGGGCCTATCCGTTCCCGCCGTCGGTCGAGCGCTTCATCGAAGAGCACGAGATCGTGTACGTGGTCGAGCAGAACCGCGACGCGCAGCTGCGCACGCTGCTGGTCAACGAACTCGGCATCGATCCCGCGCGGCTGGTGCCGGTGCTGCACTACGACGGCACGCCGATCACCGCGCGCTTCATCGCCGCGGCCATCGGCGAGCGCGCGAGCGGGCGCAACGTGCTGCCGCTGAAGGCCGGCAAGGCGGCCTAGGCAAAGACTCCGACACCGACTCCCAGGCCGACTCCGACCCCTTCGCCATGACCTATCTCGCCAAGCCCAGGCTGCACCATCCCGAGCTGCCGCGCAACCGCCTCGGCTACACGCGGCGCGACTACGAAGGCAAGATCTCCACGCTATGCGCCGGTTGCGGGCACGACTCGATCTCGGCGGCGATCATCCAGGCCTGCTGGGAACTCGAGATCGAACCGCACCGCGTGGCCAAGCTCTCCGGCATCGGCTGCTCGTCGAAGACGCCCGACTACTTCCTCGGCAATTCGCACGGTTTCAACTCGGTGCACGGCCGCATGCCGTCGGTGCTGACCGGCGCCAACCTCGCCAACCGCGACCTCATCTACCTCGGCGTCTCCGGCGACGGCGATTCCGCCTCGATCGGCCTCGGGCAGTTCGCTCACATGGTCCGGCGCGGCGTCAACATGACCTACATCGTCGAGAACAACGGCGTCTACGGCCTCACCAAGGGCCAGTTCTCGGCGACCGCCGACCGCGGCTCGAAGTCCAAGCGCGGCCTCGTCAACCGCGATGCCGCGATCGACCTGGTCTCGCTCGCGATCCAGCTGGGCATTACCTACGTGGCGCGCAGCTTCTCCGGCGACAAGGAGCAGCTGGTGCCGCTGATCAAGGGCGCGCTGCATCACCGCGGCACCGCGCTGATCGACGTGCTGAGTCCCTGCGTCGCCTTCAACAACCACGCGGGCAGCACCAAGAGCTACGACTACGTGCGCGCCCACAACGACGCCGTCAACCGGCTCGACTTCATGCCCCGGCGTGAAACGCTGACGGCCCGCTACGAGCCGGGCGAAGTCATCGAGATCACGCAGCACGACGGCACCCAGCTGCGGCTGCGCAAGCTGCACGACGGCTACGACCCCGGCGACCGGCTGGCGGCCATCAGCCACATCCACGCCCATCAGGACCGCGGCGAGATCGTCACGGGCCTGCTGTTCGTCGACCCCGAGGCCGACGACCTGCACCTGCACCTGAACACGGTGGCCACGCCGCTGAACCAGCTCGGCGAAGCGGAACTCTGTCCCGGCGCCGCGGCGCTGGCGGCGCTCAACAGCGAACTGGCCTGACGCGGTTGCACCGGCCGGCCGGTTTCCGCGCCTGGACGCCCGCAGGGAGTTCGGCGCTGCCGCCGCCGGCGGCGCGACTACGGATCGGTTGCCCCAGATCAATGCCCGGACTTCGTTCAGGGCGAATGCTCCCGGCTACGTGAGGCCAATCGCCCCACTTCCTGCCTGAGCTCTGCGCAGACGAGCCGGCGGGATCATCGGCAGCGCACGGGGAGACCACCATGGCGCAGGCCCAGCAAGGGTCCGGATTCCGGATCGTTGCGCGCGAGGATTACTCGGACGTCACCTACATGCTGGAGGTGGCGCATCCGGCGATGGCGAAGGCCGCGCAGCCCGGCCAGTTCGTCATCGTGATGGAGCATGAGCACGGCGAGCGCATCCCGCTCACCATCGCCGACTTCGATCGCGACCGCGGCACCATCACGCTGGTGATCCAGGCCGTCGGCAAGACCACGAAGGAGATGCAGGCCAACCTCAAGGCCGGCGACTCCATCTACGCGATGGTCGGCCCGATGGGCATCCCGAGCCACATAGGAACAGCGAAGAAGGTCATCTGCGTCGGCGGCGGCCTCGGCGTGGCCCCGGTCTACCCGCAGGCCCGCGCGTACAAGGCCGCTGGTGCCTACGTGATCGGCGTGATCGGATTCCGCAACCGCTCGCTGATGTTCTGGCGCGACAAGTTCGCGGCGGTCTGCGACGAACTGATCATCTGCACCGACGACGGCTCGGAAGGCATCCAGGGGCTGGTCACGAAGGGCATCGAACAGGCGGTCGCACGGCACGCCGACATCGACGAGGTGGTGGCCATCGGTCCGCCGATCATGATGAAAGGCTGCGCCGAGGCAACCCGGGCGCACGGCATCCGCACGATGGTGAGCCTGAATCCGGTGATGGTCGACGGCACCGGCATGTGCGGCGGCTGCCGCGTCAAGGTCGGCGAGCAGGTGAAGTTCGCCTGCGTGGACGGCCCCGACTTCGACGGACATCAGGTCGACTTCGACGACCTGATGTCGCGCCTGGTGCGCTACCGGCGCGCCGAGCGCGATGCAATGGAACGCTGGACCGAGTCCTGCCGCATCCGTGCTGGCGACGCGTCCGACCTGAAGACTGCCGTGCTGGGCGCCGAGGCGGACATGCCGATCGACGTGCAGCCCAGTACCGACGGCTGAGCGGAAGGACCTGCCGATGGCCACCGCGAAGAAGAAGACGATCCGCACCATCCCGCAGGCGCGCACGCCGATGCCCGAGCAGGACCCGCAGGTGCGGGCCCGCAATTTCGAGGAAGTCGCCTGCGGCTACCGGCTCGAGGACGCGCTGGTAGAGGCCGAGCGCTGCCTGCAATGCCCTGACGAACCCTGCGTGCGCGGCTGCCCGGTCGGCATCGACATTCCCGGCTTCATCAGGAAGATCAGCGAGAAGCACTACCACGGCGCCTACGACGTCATCACCGACACCAACCTGCTGCCGTCGGTCTGCGGCCGGGTCTGCCCGCAGGAGAACCAGTGCGAAGGCGTGTGCACGGTCGGCCTGCCCGAGAACAAGCTGGAGCCGGTGGCGATCGGCCGCCTCGAGCGCTTCATCGGCGACATGGCGATCGCCGAAGGCTGGGAGAACGTTCCCTACATCGAGCCCTCGGGCTACCGGGTCGGCATCGTCGGCGCGGGTCCGGCGGGCATGGCCTGCGCGGCCGACATGGCCAAGGCCGGCTGCGAAGTCGTCGTCTACGAGGCCTTCCATACGCCCGGCGGGGTGCTGAAGTACGGCATCCCGGACTTCCGCCTGCCCAACAGCGTCATCGACGCCGAGATCGAGAAGCTGAAGAACCTCGGCGTGCGCTTCGAGTGCAACACGCTGGTCGGACGACTCTTCACGATCGAGCAGATGATCACCGAGATGGGCTTCCATGCGGTGTTCATCGGCACCGGCGCCGGCTACCCGAGCTTCATGGGGATTCCGGGCGAATCGCTCAACGGCGTGCTGTCGGCCAACGAGCTGCTCACGCGCTGCAACCTGATGCGCGCACGCGACTTCCCCAGTTTCGACACGCCGCTGCAGCCGGGCAAGCACGTCGCCGTCATCGGCGCCGGCAACACGGCGATGGATGCGCTGCGCGTGTCGCTGCGGCTCGGCGCCGAGTCCGTGCACTGCATCTACCGCCGCTCGAAGAAGGAAGCGCCGGCCCGGGTCGAGGAGATCCATCACGCCGAGCAGGAAGGCGTGGACTTCAACTGGCTGACGAGCCCGGTCGAGATCCTCGGCGACAAGGACAACAGCGTCCGGGCGCTGCGCTGCGTGAAAATGGAACTCGGCGAGCCCGATGACTCCGGCCGCCGGCGGCCGGTCGTCGTGCCGGGCAGCGAGTTCGAGTTCGTCACCGACATGGTGGTGTTCGCCATCGGCACCAACGCGAATCCGATCCTCGGGCAGACCTCGAAGCTGCGGCTCAACAAGTGGGGCTACATCGACACCGACGAGAGCCTCGCCACTTCGATCGCAGGCGTGTGGGCCGGCGGCGACATCGTCACCGGTGCCGCCACCGTGATACAGGCGATGGGCGCAGGACGCCGGGCCGCGCGCGGCATGAAAGCCTGGCTCGGCCTGCGCGACACCACCGCCGTCTTCGACACGGATGCCGCCGGTTCGCTGTTCGGCATTCCGCGCGCAGAGCACGGGCTCGCGCGGGTCCGCCTGGCCCGTTAAGCCATTGTCCGAGGAACAGCAATGAGTGCAGTCCTGGAACGGCCCTCCGCCCAAGGTGCGCCGGCCACCCGGCCCGCGCAGCGGCTGCCGGAGCACATCGTCGAAGTGATCAGCGACTCCGGCGAAGGCGCGCAGCGCTGCGGCCAGGCTTTCGCCTCGATCGCCGCGCGCAGCGGCAACGGCATCTGGACGGTGGAGATCATCCCGGCCGAGATACAACCTCCGGCACGCAGCATTGCCGGCGCGAGCGGCATCCGCATCCGCGTCGGCAGCCGGCAGGTCACCAACGGCGGCGACGAGACCGACCTGGTGGTGGCGTTCAACGAGCAGGTGCTGCTGGGCCGCGTGCGGGCCGGCGAACTGAAGCTCGGCGCCACCATCCTGCTCGAAAACATCTGGGCCGAACATCGCGACGCGGCGATCGTGAAGTCATACCGCGAAACGGTGCAGGCGCTGCAGGAAGCCGGCTTCCGGGTGGTCGACCTGCCGCTCGAGAAGCAGTGCCGGGCGCTGATGAGCGACCCGCGCCGCGGCAAGAACATGTTCGTGCTGGGCGTGCTGGCGAGCATCTACAGCCTCGATCTGCAACTGGCGCGCGACCAGATCGCGCTCACCTTCGGCAAGAAGGACCAGAAAGTCATCGACTCGAACGTCCGCCTGATGGAGGCCGGCTTTGCCTGGGGCGAGGCGAACCTGGACTTCAAGTACGAGATCCCGGCCGAGAAGGCGACACGGCCGCAGATCGTCGTCAACGGCAACACGGCCATCGCGCTCGGCGTGATGGCCTCCGGCATGGACATCTGCGCGATGTACCCGATCACGCCGGCGACCTCGGCCTCGCACTACCTGTCCGAGTGCTTCGAGAAGGTGGGCGGCATCGTGCACCAGGCCGAGGATGAAATCGCAGCCTGCGCCTTCGCGATCGGCGCGTCTTACGCCGGCCGCTGCGCCGTGACGATCACCTCCGGGCCGGGCTATTCGCTGAAGCAGGAAGCCATCGGGCTGGCGGTGATGGCGGAGATTCCGCTGGTGGTGGTCAATGTGCAGCGTGGCGGCCCGTCGACCGGGCAGCCGACCAAGGTCGAGCAGGCCGATCTGCTGACCTCGATCTACGGCAGTCACGGCGACGCACCGAAGGTCGTCATGGCGGTGACCAGCATCGAGGACTGCTTTTACTCGATGATCACCGCGCGCAAGATCGCCGAGACCTTCAACATGGTCGTCGTCGTGCTGTCGGACGCGAGCCTCGCCACCGCGCAGCAGCCGTTCACGCGCCCGGAATTCTCCGAGCAGTGGCTGGCGCCGCCGATCGACCAGTCGCCGCTGCCGGCCGGTGCCAAGCCCTACGACTGGGACAAGGTCACCGGCATTGCGCGGCGCTTCTCGCCCGGCCAGCCGAACGGCATGCACACCGTCACCGGCCTGGCACACGACCGCGCCAGCAAGGTGGCGTACGACCCGGCCATCAATGAGGAAGGCCTGCGCATGCGCAGCCTCAAGCTCGCCACGCTGCAGAAGACACTGCAGCCGCCGGCCGTGTTCGGCGATCCCGAGGGCGACCTGCTGGTGGTCGGCTGGGGCAGCACGCAGGGTGTGATCGAGGAGGCGGTGCAGCGGCTGCGCGACGAGGGCCTGAAGGTCTCCGCGCTGCAGATGCGCTTCATCCAGCCGATGCCGTCGGGCATCAAGGACATCCTGAGGCGTTTCCGGAAGGTCATGACGGTCGAAGGCACCTGGGCCGATCGTCCGCACGAAGACGAAATGATCGACCAGGAGAACCGCCGCTACGCGCCGCTCGCGATGATGCTGCGCGCCCGCACGCTGGTCGACATCGACTGCTGGACCGAGGCCAAGGGCCAGCCGATCAAGCCGGGCCAGGTGGTCCAGGCTCTGCGCGCCAAGCTGGCCGAAGGACACTAGACATGGGCTCCGCACTCAGCCAGGCCATCATCCGACTGCACGAGGAACGCCACACGCTCGAGGACTACCAGGGCGGCGTGCCGCGCTGGTGCAGCGGCTGCGGCGACAACGCCATCCTCACCGCTGTGCAGCGGCTGTGCCGGGACGAGAACCTCGCCCCGGAGCGGACGGTGTTCGTGTCGGGCATCGGCTGCTCCAGCCGCTTCCCGCACTACATGAAGACCTACGGCTTCCACAGCATCCACGGCCGGGCCTTCCCGCTGGCGGAGGGCGTGAAAATGGCGCGCCCCGACCTGCACGTCTTCGTCAACACCGGCGACGGCGACTGCTGCAGCATCGGCGCGGCGCACTGGATCCACGCGATCCGCTACAACATGAACCTGACGGTGATCCTGCACGACAACCAGGTCTACGGCCTGACCAAGAAGCAGGCGTCGCCGACCTCGCCCATCGGGCTGAAGTCGAACACCACGCCGCGCGGCACCGTGCTGGAAGCGCTCAACCCGCTCACCGTCACCCTCGGCGTGCAGAACGCCTCGTTCGTGGCACAGGGCGTCGACTGGATCCCCGAACTGCTCTACGACATCATCGCGCGGGCCTTCCGGCACCGCGGCCTGTCGTTCGTGCGCGTGATCCAGCGCTGCCCCGAATGGCTGCCCACCATGTTCGAGCCGTGGCTGCACGATCCGGGCAAGACGCTGCTGCTGACACACGCCAATGGCCTGAATCCAAGCGCCGAGACGAGCCGCATCTACCGCCAGCAGCGCGAGCACGATCCGCTCGACATCCACCAGGCGCGCGAGATCGCGTCGTCCACCGATCCAATCCCGGTCGGCATCCTCTATCACGACCCCAGCGTGCCGTGCTACGAAGATCTGCGCGGCGCTGGCGCCCCGCGCACTGCCGGGGCGATCCGCGCCGGTCTGGAACGCGAGTTCGACAAGTTCACGATCTGGCCGGACCAGGAGCGCTCCACGGGCGTCGCCTGACAGCCGCACTGACACGAGGTTGACACGAGGATCGCCATGGACATGGCTGCCAGGTTCCAGGACCAGACCGTCTTCCACATGACCGGCAAGCGTTCCGGTGACGGGCTGGCGGAGCTTTCCCCGGGCCTGCGGCCGGCGCTGCTGGCCGCGTACCGCGATCTCACCAGGCTGCGCTACGACTATCCGGTGGTATTGCTCGATGGGAACGACGATGGCGAGTTCGCCCGGCCGCTGTCTGCAGTCATCGCCGAACTGATCGCCAGCGTGGCGCCGCGGGGCATCGAGGGTGAGCGCGTGCGCCGGCAGCTGCTGCGTCTCGAATGCGAAGTGCGCAGGCTGGTTGCCGGCAACGGCGCGGCGCGCCTTAGCTCACTTTGGCCCGAGGCGGCCGCGCGCGCAGCCGACAGCGACGATGCCGCCCGCGAGGTCCTGACGCGGCTCGCGGCATCGCTGCCTGCCGACGGCGAGGTCCACGACTGCACCGGCCGGCTCACCGAGCGCTTCATGGCGCGCGCCTGGCAGCACGACCACGCGCAGCGTGCGGCACGCTTTCGCCGCCAAGTCGACCATCTGATCCGCCAGCTGTCGGACATCCTGCAAGCGGCCCACGCGCACTCGCAGGCCGGCCGGCAGCCGCAGGCGCTGCAGTCCGGTGTCGGCGTGCTTCACGCCGACGTATTCGACTTCGCCGCGATGTCGCGCTTCGTGTCGCGCAACGTGCCGCAGGACGAGCTGCCGGCGGCGCGCCGCAAGCGCATCACGTGGGCGCTCGACGTGCTGCGCGGCCAGCCGTTCTACCCCGCCGTCGCCGGCGCGGCAGCAGCCTACGGCTTCGTGTTCAGCGACTGCGCCACGGCAATCGAGGCGCACCGCTCCCGGCTGCCGGCCCTGGTCGAGGTTGTGAAGGCGATCGCGGTGGCCGAACTGGAGGCGCGCGGCGGCTACGTCGAGGCCGACCACGATGCGGTCTTCGAGCGCTACGACGAGAACGCGCTGACGCCCGATGACCTCGCGCAGTTTCCGGACTATCTGGTCTGCATTGCCCCGCAGAACAACGGCGCTGCCGACAATGCCATGCTGCTGGAGATGCTGTCGGCCGGCATGCCGGCGAAGGTGGTGGTGCAGCACACCGATCTGCTCGAGGATGCCGCCATCGGACAGGGCCAGTTCGCCTTCGGCGTGCGCAGCGCCCGGCTCGCCACCACCGCCATGGGGCTCGGCGGACTGTTCGTGCTGCAGTCGACGGCATCGAACCTGGTGGCACTGCGCGAGCGCGTGCGGCATGGCATGTCGTGCCGCGGCCCGGCGCTGTTCAGCGTATTCGTCGGCTCGCCGGAAACCGCCGGTGTCCTGCCACCGTACCTGAGCAGCGCGGCGGCGATGAAGTCGCGCGCGTTTCCTGCCTTCACGTACGACGCCCATGCCGGAACGAACTGGGCAACGCGCTTCTCGTTCGAGAACAACCGCAGTCCCGAGGAGGACTGGCCCGCCGAGGAACTCGAGTACGCCGACGACGAGCTGCAGCGCGTGCGCGAGCGAGTGCGCTTCACCTACGCGGACTTCGCGCTGTGCGACCGGCGTCACGCGCACCACTTCGCGGTCGTTCCGCGCGAACGCTGGACGATGGCGATGGTTCCGGCAGCCGACTGGCTGAACCTGCCGGAAAGCGAGGCCGCCGAACGCGTGCCCTATGTGCTCGCCGTCGACGAGGACGACCGGCTGCACCGCGTGATCGCCGACACGCGCCTGCTGCAGGCGGCACGTCGCTGCCTGCAGCTGTGGCATCGTCTGCAGGAGCACGGCGGCATCCACAATTCCCACGCCGAGCTGGCCCTCACGCGCGAGCGGGCCGCCTGGGAAGCACAGAAGCAGCTGGAGTTCGAAGCCCTGCGACAGCAGTCCGCGCTGTCGGCGGCGCCGCCGGCCGCCAGCGTGGTCGCGCAGGAGAACACCACCGCCGACCCGGCCGCTGCCGCCCCTGTCGCAGAGGAACCCGCCCCGGCGCCGGCCGCGCCGCGGTCGGACGAAGCCTGGATCGAGACCTCGCGCTGCTCCAGCTGCAATGAATGCCAGAACATCAACGACCGCCTGTTCGGCTACAACGAGAACAAGCAGGCGTTCATCAAGGACATCCGCGCCGGGACGTATCGCGAGATGATCGAGGCGGCCGAAGCCTGCCAGGTCGCCATCATCCACCCGGGCAAGCCGCTCAATCCGAACGAGCCGGGCCTCGCGGAACTGCTGGAGCGCGCCCGGCCGTTTCTCTGAGTCTCTGCTTTCAGGCCGGCACGGCCTGGCCGGCTGCGACGCCCGACGCCCACGCCCACTGGAAGTTGTAGCCGCCGAGCCAGCCGGTCACGTCCACCGCTTCACCGATGAAGTGCAGGCCGGGCGCCCGGTGCGCTTCCAGCGTGACCTGCGACAGCTCGTCGGTGGCCACGCCGCCGCGCGTGACTTCCGCCTTGCGGTAGCCCTCGGTACCGGTCGGCACCAGCGCCCAGTTCTTCAAGCCGATCACCAGCGTGCGCAGGTCGGCGTCGGCAACATCCGCGATGCGCCGCTCGGCGAGACCGTTCGCAGCGCTCCAGTGCTCGGCAAGCCGGTGCGGCAGCCAGTCTGCCAGCGCGTTTGCCACCGTCTGCCGGCTCGACCGCTTGCGCGCCAGCAGTTCGTCCTCCGCAGGCGCCTGTCGCAGCGTCGGCAGCAGGTCGAGTGCGATGGCTGTGCGCGGATTCCAGTGGCTCGAGATCTGCAGGATCGCTGGGCCCGACAGGCCGCGATGCGTAAACAGCAGGTCCTCGTCGAAGCGGCCATCGCCGCAGCTCACGCGCACCTCGAGCGAGACACCGGCCAGCTGGGCCCACGGCTGCCACGTGCGCGACTCGAAGGTGAGCGGCACCAGCGCCGGGCGCGGCTCGACCACGCGCAGTCCGAACTGGCGCGCGATGCGATGGCCGAAGTCGGTCGCGCCGAGCTGCGGGATCGACAGCCCGCCGGTGGCGATCACCACCCGCGGCGCGTGCAGCTGGCCGGCCTCGGTGTCGATCTCGTACGCGTCGCCGGCACGCCGCACCGCGTGCACGGCACAGGGCTGCCGCCACTGCACCCCTCCGGCATCGCACTCGGCCCGCAGCATGTCGATGATGCCGCCGGCGCCATCGGTGCAGAACAGCTGTCCCCGGTGCTTCTCGTGGAAGGCGATGCCGTGGCGCCTGACCAGCGCGATGAATTCCGACGGTGCGTAGCGCGCCAGCGCCGAACGGGCGAACTGCGGGTTCTCGGACAGGTAGCGGTCGTGCCGCTGCGCATCGATGTTGGTGAAATTGCAGCGGCCGCCGCCGGAGATGCGGATCTTCTCGCCGATTTTCGCCGCGTGGTCGACCAGCACCACGCGCGCGCCGCGCTGGCCGGCGACGGCGGCGCACATCATGCCGGCCGCACCGGCGCCAACGACGACGAGATCAAAGTGGCCGTTCACAAGGACAGCCTACGCGCTGCGCGCTTCGGGATGAGCGCTACGGAGCGGCCGTGCGCGCTCATGCCGCGTTGCCTGCACCGGCCGCACTGCCTGCACTGTCGCCGGGGCCTGCCACCGGGGGTCGTCCTACTCGGCCGTGAAGAAGCCCTTCATGCGATCGACGAAGCTCTTTTCCTGCGGCGAATGCCGCATGCCGCCTGTCTTCAGCGAGGCATCGA
>JALORV010000086.1 GCA_025458735.1 Burkholderiaceae bacterium
TTGCGCAGGAAGGGGAAGTCGCTGCCGCCGCGCTGGCTGTTGGCGATGTCCTTCACCAGCAGGTCGACCATGCCGCCCCAGCGTTCCTTGGTGGCCCAGGCCGGGTCGCGCAGCGCAATCTCGGCCGCGGCGCGGATCCAGTAGCCGTAGTGGAAATGGTGGTCGTTCATCTGCTCGACGGCAAAGAACTCATCGGGGTAGGTCACCATGGTGCCCAGCCCCTGGTCGTAGTGGAAATAGTTGCGGCTGCCAACGCCGGAGAACCAGAACTCCATGCGCTCCTTCACCATCGCCAGCAGCTGATTGCGTGCGCCCAGGTCACCCTGCTGCTCGGCCACCGCCGCCAATTGGGTCAGGCGCGTCAGGCCCTTGCCCTGCCAGTAGGCGCTGGTGCGCCAGTTGTCGCGGTTTTCCTTGTCGGGCATCAGGGCGCGGCGCTGGCGCACGTCGGTCTTCAGCAGGTCGGCCAACTCCTTGGCGCGCGGGCTCTCGCTCACGCCGGGCCAGTGGGGCAGGAAACCCGGATAGCTGCGCTCGATCTTGAACTCGGGAGCGGCCAGCAGCCGGATCTTGCCGCGCACGCTGTCGTAGGCCGGGCCCAGCTTGCCTGCCACCGTGGGGTTGTCGTGCCACTGGTGCGGGTACAGGCCGAGCAGCGGGCCATGGTCGGCGCCTTCCATGACGCGGGACTGGACCTTGAACACCGTCTCGACCTTGCCTTGCGCCTGGTCGAAACGCCATTCGGCCCGCGTGTCCTGGATGAAGGCGTAGGCGTGGCGGGCCAGCAGTTGCAGCGTGGCCGGCTCGGTGTCGGGCAGGGCGGAGACGGCGAAATAGCCCTTGCCGGCCGGCAGCCGGCCCAGCCATTCGGTGTCGGAAACTCGCTCCCAAGCCACGCCGGTGGGGCCGAAGGCCGCAAAACGCTGCGCGCCCACCTGCAGCACCAGCGTGCGCGGGTCGGCACCGCCTTCGATGCGCGTGCCGGCGGCGGGCAGCTTCAGCCGCACGTCGCCGCGGCTGATCCGCAAGCTGGCGTAAGGGCTGCCATGGGCCACGGTGATGCGCATGTCGTCGCTGCCGCGGGCCATGGAGATGTCGATGGCCCAGTCGCTGGCGCGCGCCAGCTTGGCGGGGCCGGGTTCGAACGCCGTCGGCGAGACGACGATGGGGTTCTTGTGCGCATAGTGGATCTCCACGTCGCGCCGCTCGGTGGGGATCACTTCCTTGGCCGGCAGCGCCACTTCGAAGCCGGCCGCCGTGGGGCGGACGGTCAGCGGGTGGGCATAGATGGGTTCGGGCTGGGCGTTGAAGAGCAGCGTGGAGTACCACTGGTTGGTCTGCGCCGCCGTCTTGAGCATGTCCTCGGTGCGCATGGGCGCCTGCGGCGGTCGGGCTTCGCCGCCCTTGGGCGCCAGGAAATAAGTGCCCGCGCCCGCCTTCGCCGGCTGTGCCAGGGCGCCGGGCCCGGCGAACGCCGCGGCCAGCAGGAGCAGGACCATGCGTTGGATACGGTTCATCTCGTTCGATCCCGGAATTGCTCGAAGGCCGATCTTAGTGAAAGCGCTTTCAGCGCACAATCCGGAGGTTTACCCGCGGTTCGTGCGCATGGCGATCGTGCCACCGCGGGAAAACACCCGTGCGCCAGGGTTGACTGAGCCGGTGGCGGTGACCTATGCTGTTGAAAGCGCTTTCACATCCATTCGGTGTGGTCATTCATCCATGCCATGCGGCCAAGCCATGCTGACTTCGACGGGCACTCTCACCATGCACAACGATCCTCCGGCCCGCGCTACGCGCCACACCGACATTGCAGCTAAGCCGCACGCCGCCCAAAGGCCGCACCGGCCCGCACTGAGCGGCATCTGCCTGGCTGCCGGGCTGCTGTGCAGCGCCGGCGCGCAGGCGCTGGAGTACGGGCCCTTCAGCCTGACCGGTTTCGCCAAGGCCGAGATCGTGCGCGTGAGCGACTACTGCGAGGAGTGCGCTCTCGAACCCTTCGAGAACAAGCAGCGCCAGTGGGCGGATGCGCTCGTCTATGGCCGTGAATACGGTGCCGACAACGTGACCCTGACGTTGTTCCAGCCCTACCTGGGGCTCAAGTTCGACCTGCCCGGCGGCTTCAAGATCGAAGGCCTGCTCAGCCAGCGCTGGCGCGACGGCAAGGAAGACATCGAAGGCTTCTGGTACGACAAGAATATCGCGCTCAGCCACCCCGACTACGGCAGCGTGCGCATCGGCGCCATGACCACGCGGTCCTGGAGCGTGGCCGACTACCCCTACGGCACCAATTTGAACGTGTCCGACGTCTGGGCCTCCAGCGGCGCCGGCTACGGCCTGCTGACCGGCGCGCTGCGCGTGACCACGCGCGCGCTCGACGTCTACGATGGCGACCTCGTGCTCGAGGCCACCTACGACGACGGCAAGTCGGGCTGGGAGAAGAACGAGCCGCGATTCTGGGAGTTCTACGCCCAGTATCACCGCGGCGACCTCGTCGTCGACGCGATGTACCAGGACACGCGCAACGGCACGCCCTCGGCCTGGGGCCATGGCCCGTTCACCGGGCTCACGCCGTTTCCTGCCGACGACGCCAAGCTCGGCTCTTCGGGCCAGAGCATCGCCATGATCATGGCTCGCTATCAGGTCAACCTGGAATGGGAAATCTCCGGCGGCCTGCGCGCCAACCGCTGGAGCGGCGCCTATGCCGTCATCACCAAGCCCATGGTTCCCCCCGACCAGTACGAGCAGTGGAACGAAATGTTCAACGTCGACTGGGGCTGCAAGACCGAGGTGCCGTCGCGCTGCGATGTCGACAACCCGGGCTACGCCGCGCGCTCGCTGGACCTGATGATGGGGGCGCGCTACCGTTTCGGCCGCTGGGTGGCCTCGGCCGGACTCGTCTACCTGGGAGAGGCGGAGACCGACAACCCCAGTGAGCGCGGGCAGAGCAACAGCCTGCTCGTCCTGTCGCCGGGCCTTGAATACGACTTCGGCAACGGCTTCGAGGTCTATGCCTTCGGCGGTCTGGTGACCTATGGGCGCAAGGGCTTGTCGCCGATGTCGAGCCCGGGAAACTCGTCTTTCACCAATATCGATTCACGCGTCAGCAAGTCCGGCAACTATGTCGGCGTTGGCGCGCAGTTCACGTTCTGAGGCCATGGCCATGAAGCAATCGTCCACTGGCTCGCCGCTCACCCGTTCCTTCACGCTGGTGCGTGCCGCACTGGCCGCCGTCCTGGCGTCGCTGCTGCTGGCCTGCGGCGGCGGCGGCGTCATCCCGGCGCCCGAGATCCGGCCGTTGCCGGCGGACTTCTTCGCGCGCAAGGCGGTGGCGTATTCGCCCTTCCGTACCGCCACCGACAGCGCCGGCCGCGACACCGAGGTCATCACGCCGGACATGATCAAGGAGGACCTGGACCTGCTGGTGGCCGGCGGCTTCGGGCTCATCCGTCTGTTCGACAGCTCGGACAAGGTGGCGCGGCAGACGCTGCAGGTGATCAGCGACCACCGGCTCGACATCAAGGTGATGCTCGGCATCTATGTGCTCAGCGGTGACGGCGCCTTCAGCAATGCCGAGATCGCGCGCGGCATCAACCTGGCCAATCAATACCCCGACATCGTCTCGGCCGTCAGCGTGGGCAACGAGGCCATGGTTTACTGGTCGGTCAACCCCATCCCCGCCAACGCCATGCGCAACTACATCCTGCGTGTGCGCGCCGCGGTCAAGCAGCCCGTGACGACCGACGACAACTGGGCCTTCTTCGCCAAGAGCGAGATCTTCCAGCAGGACCCGCAGCCGGTGCTCGACGCCATCGACTTCGTGGCCATGCACACCTACCCGCTGCTCGACACCGTGTTCAACCCGGACCTCTGGGACTGGCAGCAGCTCGGCGTGCCGGAGAACCGGCGCGCCGTGGCCATGATGGACGCGGCACTGGAGCGTGCCCGGTTCGAATACGACGCCGTGCGCACCAACCTCGACCGCCGGGGCTTCACCGCCATGCCCATCATCATCGGCGAAACCGGCTGGAAGGCACCCACCTCGTTCCACCCCATGCGCACGCACCCGGTCAACCAGAAGATGTACTACGACCGGCTGCAGGCCTGGAAGGCCGCGGGCGGGACCGGGCCGAGGAATATCGTCTATTTCGAGGCCTTCGACGAACCCTGGAAGCAAGGCGACGACGGCTGGGGCCTGTTCAACGTGCAGCGCCAGGCGCGTTTTGTCGTGCAGGGCCTGTTCCCCGACCGTTCGATGTGGGAACCGGTGGATCCGTCCGACGACGACGGCATCTATACCGATAACGATGCGGTCTATTTCATTCCGCCCGTCATCAACCCCGCGGTCACGGAAAACCGCTACCTCATCTACACCGAAACGAGCACGGCCTCGGACTACGTGCCCACCGGCCTGGTCTGGGACCCGTTCGTGAAGACCTTCTGGCAGCCGGTGGCCAACCCGGCGCCGGGCGACGGCGCGGAAAGCTACGAGATCGACCCGCGGCCCGAAGTCTGGGGTTGGGGCATGCTGTACCAGTCGCGCGACAACGTCACGGCCAACCTGTCCAACTTCGCTGGCGGCAGGCTGAATTTCAGCCTCAAGACCACCTATGCCGGCAAGCTGGAGATCGGCATCTCTTCCCAGACCGAGGCGGAAGGCCCGGTGGAAGCCTATGTGCAGATCGAGAATGGCCGTTACGGCTACTGCAACACGGGTGAATGGTGTGCCGTGTCGATCCCGCTGCAGGACTTCGTGGCGGTCAATCCCAGGATCGACCTGCGCATGGTGCTGAGCCGATTCGTCCTTGCCGACCGCTACGAATTCACCGGCAATGCACCGAATGCCAGCCCGCCGAAGATCCTCATGGACGGGGTCTACTGGTCCCGGTGAGGTGGCGTTGAACTTGCGCTGAAGTCGAGGTTGCGAACCCGCCGCCTGCGCTTTCTGCAGGCGGCGGTCCTGCGAGCGGTTACGCTGCGGTCTGTCACGTCACCCCGGCCAGCCGCAGGAGTTCCCCGCCCATGATCGTCACCACCACCCCCATCGCCGGGCAACGCCCCG
>JALORV010000087.1 GCA_025458735.1 Burkholderiaceae bacterium
CTCGCCGATCGGCGGCTCCAGCGTCGTCATCGACCACACCATCCAGCTGAGGTAGCGACCCCGCAGTGGTGAGTCGGGCGGTGGCGCCAGGCCCATGTCGGTGTATCGGTCGGCCAAGTACAGCGCGATGGCCACCGACTCGAAGAGCACGGTGTCGCCGTCCTTCAGCGTGGGGACCACGCCGTTGGGGTTGAGCGCCAGGTACTCAGTCGTCTTGTGCTCGCGCTGTGCCAGGTTCAGCGTCACCTTCTGCCAGGGCACGCCCAGTTCATCCAGCAGAAAGGCAATGCGCGTCGCGCGCGTCCCGGGGGCGAAGTAGAGTGTGATCGGCATGCTCTTCATGCTAGTTCAAGCCCGCCGGGGCTTCGTGCCCCAGTCGCTCACGACACGGCAAGCTGAAACGACAACGCGGGCTCGCAAGCCCACGCCTCCTGCGCGGCAAGCCTAGCCGGCTGGCGTGTACACCTTCGCCGCGGTTCCGGCGTGCTCCAGCGCCGCCGTCGGATCCATCGCCTCAAGAATGTGGATCTCACTGACCGCGCCACTCGCCGCCACGGCCATCTTCAGGCCCAGCACCCGGTCGTAGCTATCGGACTCGGCGATCACCACAATGTCGTACGCCCCACGGCACAAGTCCAAAGAGAGAAACTTGACCCCCACGGCCTTGCAGATCTTCTTCACCGCCGCCGCTCGGTCGGTGGGTGCCTGAACCATGCCGGCGATCGCCCTCTGGGTGTAGTTGGCGAGAACGATATAGCGGGTGCTGTTGGCCATGTCTCTTCCTCTTTCCGGCGGTGAAGGGATTAACGTGTCACGGTTCGCGACGATGGCAGTGTCGGATCAATGCGACGGCATGGCAACCGGTGTCTTCACCCTACCCTCGGGTAGGGTGAAGATGAGATCACAGACGCGAGTGCCTCGGCCAAGGGGTAGATCCTTCAAGTGCGCACGCGCCGCTGAGCCCGGGAGATCCGCATGGCGCTCGAGGATGCTCAGGTCACTCGCAGAGCCTGGCCTGGCCTCGCGCCGCAACCCACCGCGGTGCCGGCACCCCCGGCACCCTGGTGCGTGAGGACCATCTCTCTGACCGCCGGCTAAAGGATGGCGACGATGATGTCGACACGCTAGGAAGCAGCCGGCCACGAACGACTCTCTGTGGCCGTGACTGTGAGTCTGCCCCGATGCCCAACAGCAGTCACTTGATCTGGTCGATGCTGTTCGGGTCGCCCGGCGTCGGGTCGCGCGACAGGATCATCGGGTCGGCCAGCTTGCCGATCTCGATCGAGCCCTTGTTCGCCTTCTCGTAGTGCTGCCAGACGGGCCAGATCGTCATCGCCTTCAGCGCGGTGATCACGTCCACCCGGTGCTGCGGGCCGATCACCTTGCCGGAGCCTCTCGCCACACGCGTGACGGTGGCGTCGAGCACGCGTATGCGCGCCGCTGGCAGGTGACCGCTGCGTAGTCTGCTCTTACGGATCGGCGAAGTGGCCGCCAGCGCAGGTGCAGCAGGACTGCTCGGGGTGCAGCGCCTGAAGGCTGCCCAGGGGTGAGCAGAATCTCGTCGATCCTTCGGCCGGATGGCCGCCTCGGGCCTTCATCTCGGAGGCTGGTCGTGCGTCGGCTATCGGGGGCAGCGTGCACCGCCCGCTTCTGTTGGCCTTTACCGAGAGCTCTTTGTAACGGCCACTGGAGGCCTGCTTGCGCATGCGCAAGGACTATACGTTGTTGTTCAATGGTCTACAGTAATGTTCAGTTCAATCTAACGCACGCCCGACGAGCCATGGCCGCGGACCCATCGCAGATCCTCATCAGCCAGGCGAGCCGGCGCATCCACGCGGCGGCGATGCAGTTGTTTGCCGAGCGTGGCGCCACCAAGGTGAACATCAGCGAGCTGGCCGTGGCCGCCGGCGTGGCGCGCGGCACCATCTACAGCCACGTACCCGACATCGACCGGCTGTTCGAGGACGTGGCGGGCCAGTTGGCGCGCGAGATGACCGAGCGCGTGGCGGCCGGCTTCGCCGGCGTGGACGACCCGGCGCAGCGGCTGGCCATCGGCGTGCGGCAGTACATCCGCCGTGCCCACGAAGAGCCTCTGTGGGGCCGCTTCATGAGCCGCTTCGGGCTCAGCCCCGCGGTGATGCAAGCGGTGATGTCGAGCCAGGCGCTGCGCGACTTCGAGGCCGGCGTCGCCTCGGGCCGCTACCGCATCACGCCGATACAGATCCCCGCAATGGTGGCGCTGCTGGCGGGCGGTACGCTGGCGGCCATGCTGCCGGTGCTGGACGGCCATGCCACCTGGCGCGAGATCGGCTCCGACACCGCGGAGTTGCTGCTGCGTGCATTCGGCGTCGACCCGGTCGAGGCACGCCGATTGGCGCGCGCCGAGCTGCCGGCGCTTGCCGATGTTGCTTGACCGACAACGACAGGGGCGGCTACGAGTTCGGACGCACGGCGTGACCCCGAAGACGGCAGGCACGGTGGCGTGCGCAATGCGCTCGTGCAACAGCCGTGCCAGTTCGCGGTGCGTGCGGCGCTCGTCTTCGGCTTCGGCGCTCGGTTCGTGCAGTACCGACCACACGCGCTCACCGGCATGGTGGCGCAGCAGCATCGCCAGCAGCTTGTCGCCGTCCAGGCGATCGGTCTTGGCGCGTCGGGCCCGCCGGTTCACCTCGATGCTCGCGGCGTCGACCACGATGTCGTCGATGCCCTGCTCGACAAGCCAGCGGTGCAGCCACTGCTGCAGGTGCTCGACGCGTTGGCCTGGCATGGGACCGGCTGCGGGTTCAAGGTGTCGGCCAGTGGGGCTCACGACGTGCAGGTGTCGGTGAGCTGTGGCGGCCTGTACTGCCGCTTCGAGGTGCGTGCGGCGCCAGTGGAGAAGGTCGAAGGGCAGCTCGGGCGGCCGGCGACTCGGGCCAGGTTCGAGTTCTGGCTTGACCGGCAGCGCAATCCCGGTCGTGGTCGTGGCGCCGACGCGCCGGCATTGGTCTTCGGCAATGACGACAAGTTGGTCATCCCCAGGATGACGACGTTGCTGTTGGCGCGGTAGGAGCGCGAGTTCAGGGATGGGCTGAAGTGGCGCTTCGAGCAGGCCGCCCAGGACCGAGAGTGGGCGATTCGTGCGGCAGCGCAGGCCGAAAGGGGGAGAACGGGAGCGGCGTGAGGCGCAAGCCCGGGCACTGCTGCTCAAGCGTCAGCGGCTCGTGCTTCGGGCGGCTGCGGGCCTTCGGCGCTCGGACGAGTTTAGGGCGCTTGTCGCCGCGATCGAAGGGAGCGCGGCGGCGCAGGACCTCGATGCAGACCTGCTGGCCCTGTGGATAGGGTGGGTGTTGGAACAGGCCGATCGGGTTGATATGCGGGTGCGGTCGGCGGTTGAAATCGAAAAGTGGGTGGGGGAGTTTGGGCTTGAAGACAGAAGCCCGCCGTAGTTCGATGCGATGGCGGCGTCGAAGAGAGTGCACAACGAACCGCTGGTTAGGGCCTGAACTGAGTCACTCGCGGGCCAAGTTCGACGGGAGCCATCGGTGGACGCGCCGTCAGCTGCGAGGGTCGCAACCCCGAGCGTTTGGCCGATGTCGGCTGGGAGCACCCGGGATTGCCCGCTGACGGCGCGCGCTCCTGTTGCACTCGGCCCGCGATGTCGATGGCGCCTTCGGCAACGAGCGGTAAGGCGCGCGGCCACTTACGTCCGTGTCGGTCCCGCGCCGTGACGATTCGTGCAGGTTGTGGGCCTCGGGGTGAGCATCTTGAGTACCGGCTGGTCGGCGTCGGACACGCGCCGGATCACCATGCGGTGACGGGCTACGGGCGCGGCGTGCCGGCGTCGATCAGCTGCGGGCCGAAGAACATGCGGCTGACCCGCGCCTCGGCGGCGGCCTGCTCGCACAAGCGGCACGGCCTGGACGTGGAGTACAGCACCGAGCCCGCGAGATCACGGGTGCCCAGCCGGCGCTGTGCCTCGCGGATGGCTTGGCGCTCGGCATGGGCGTCGGGGTCGGCATTTCTGACGACGCGGCTCGGCCCGTCGGCGACCAGACCGCTGGCCGTGACGAGGACGGCACCGTAAGGCTGGTCGCCCCAGCTCAGCGCGAGCTGGCGCATCGACTCCGCCGCCTCGTACCAGCGGCGGGCGGGATGCCCGGCCGGCACGGCCTTGGCCGCGCGGGAGGTCGGCGCGAATGCGGCAGCGAGCGCGAGCCACAACCGGCGTCGCCGGATTGGCGCTTGGAGGGGTGAGGCAGCATCCATCATCGTCGTGCGTCGAGGCTCCTGGTCATGTGGCCGCTACCTGCCCGGTCCGCCGATGTCGCTGCACGCCGGGGTGCAAACGAAGCCCGCCGCAGTATGCAAGTGGGCGCAGGTTTCGCTGCCGCTTGACCTGGCTCATCGTCCGCCTGCGGCAGCGATCAGGGCCGCGACGGCGTCCTGGCCGCGCTGTCGAGCATGGGTCAGCGGCGTGACGCCGGCCCCGTCGGCGCGGTTCGGGTCGGCGCCGTGCTGCAGCAGCAGGCGCACGATCTCGGCGTGGCGTGCTCCGCCGTCACCGAGGATTACCGCTTCGAGCAGCGCCGTCCAGCCGAGGCGGTTGACGTGGTCGACGTCGATGCGGTTCGGGCCGCGCCAGGACAGCAGCACGCGCACCGTCTCGACATGGCCGTAGTGGCAGGCCGGGATCAGCGCGGTGCCACCGTAGCGGTTGAGCACCTTCGGGTCGGCGTGCGGCAGCGCCGCGCGCACGATCTCGGTGTGGCCACGCGCGCCGGCCAGCAGGAACGCGCTGTCGGCAATGTCGTCCTGCGCGTTGACATCGGCGCCGCGCTCGATCAGCAGCCGCGCCGCGGCGACGTGGCCGCCCTGCGTCGCGGCCAGTACCGCGTTGCGGCCGCGGGCGTCGCGGGTGGCGATCGGGGCGCCGGCATCGAGCACCTGCCGCACGGCTTCGACGTCCCCACGGGCAGCTGCGTCGATCAGGTGCAGGCCGGCCTCGGCGGCAGGCGCCGCACGAGCCGCATGAGCCGCA
>JALORV010000464.1 GCA_025458735.1 Burkholderiaceae bacterium
ACCGGCCCCATGACGCTGTAGGTCGGGATCACCTTGTTGGCGCCGTAGTAGCTCATCGCGAACATCGTCCCGCCTTGCTTCATCAGCGGCGCGGCCAGGCGCGCCATGCGCACGAACGAGTGGCACGACACGTCCATCGCCTTGGCGAAGCCGGCGGCCGAGCAGTTGATCAGCCCGCCCTGCAGGTCGTCCTTCGGCGCGAAGGCGATCGAGTGCACGAGGATGTCCAGCCGGCCCCACTGCCTGTCGATCGCCTCGAACACGGCCTCCAGCTCGCCTTCGGCGCTGACGTCGAGCGGCAGGACGAGCGGCGCCTCGAGCGCGCGGGCCAGCGGCTCGACGTGGGGCCTGGCCTTCTCGTTGAGGTAGGTGATCGCCAGTTCGGCGCCCAGTTCGCGGAACGCCTTGGCGCAGCCATAGGCGATCGAGTGCTCGTTGGCCACACCGACGACCAGCGCCTTGCGTGCCTCGAGAACCGGGCGCGAAACCGCCACGCTCACTTGCGCTGCTCCTTGCGTCCGCCGCGAGCGCGCCGCGCCGGGGCCGGCGCGCCAGCGCGCCCGGGCCGAGTGGCGGCCGCGGAAGCGGCCCCGTACAGCTTCTCGATCTGCGCCAGCCGCCGCGACCGCTCCTCGTCGAGCTCGCCGGCGGCGGTGACGACGTGGCGCAGGGTGCCGAGCATCCTGGCGCGGGCCGACGCCAGCGCCGGCCAGCGCCGGCAGCATCTGCGGAATGGCCGCCAGCGCCGCCTCGCGGTCGAGCAGCAGCGCGAAGAACTGCTCGCGCAGCACCTGCTTGAACTCGGCAAGCGTCAGCTGCCCGTGGCTGCCGCGGATCTCGCGCAGCACGTTGAAGGCGCGCTCGTCGGCGCCCGGCCCGGCCATGCCGATGTACGCCAGGCTGCGGATGCCGGCTTCCAGCGCGCCGCCCTCGGCGATGCGCGACTTGATCTCGCCAATGCGCTTCTGGATGAAGGCGAGCCGCTCGGGCTCGACCCCGGGATGGCGGCGCGGCGGCTCGTCGCCGGCGCGCAGGCCGAGCATCGCCTGCAGCAGCGGCGAGCTGTAGATGCCGAGGAACATCTGCTCGTAGCTGCGGTCCTTGACCTTGCCGAACTGCTCCAGCGCCTGCACCATCGCCTCGGAGAAGTGCGCCTGCATCGCCACCAGCGGGTTGTCCTCGGCGGCCGGCCGGCGGTTCGCGCGCACCTGCTCGGCCCACTCGGCGACCTGCTGCATCAGCGGGTTCTTCTCGGAGAACAGCAGCATCGGCAGTTCGGCCGGGTTGAACTGGTGCATCTGCTCGGCCAGCTGCGAACTGGCGAAGGCACGCACGAACGGCTGCAGGAAGGTGCGATACAGGCCGAGGTTGATCTCCGAGACCCGCCGCGCGGCGGCGAAGCGCAGTTCGTTCTCCGCGCTCGGCTGCACGATCGAGCGCAGCGCCGCCAGCGAGCGCGGCTCGAAGCGGACGATCCAGTCGCCGCCGACCAGATCCGGGTCGCCGGCAGCGCCCGCCTTCGGCATCATCACCGCCTCGTACAGACCCGGCGTCAGCACGTCGATCAGGTCGATGTTGGAAGCGAACTCGTCGTGCTCTTTGCGGGCCACTCCGCCGGAGACGAAGATGCCCAGGTGGCCGACGCTTTCGTGGATGGCGTAGATGATCGTCTGGCCGCAGGCGCGGATGTCGTCGTCGTTCCGGTACAGGTCGACGATCCAGCCCAGCGCCTGCTGCGGCGGGGTGATGTTGTCGCCCTTCGAGCAGAAGCACAGGATCGGTGCGCGGATGTTGCGCAGGTCGATCCGCTGGCCGTCGGAGGTGCGGATCTCGGCGGTGGCCAGCCGGTTGCCGATGAACAGCTGGTCGACGATCCACTGCATCTCGTCGGCATTCAGATTCACGTGGCCGCCCCACCACTTCTCGAACTCGAGGTAGCGCTCGGCCTCGGTGTCGATCTTCGACCACAGGTCGTACTGCTTGCTCCACAGCGTGTTGGCCGGGTTCAGGCTCTCGAAGTTGCTGACCAGCAGGCCGCCGTCGAACTTGCCGCCTCCCAGGTCGCCGGTCAGCGCGGTCAGCCAGCTGCCGCCGAGCACGCCGCCGGTGTAGCGCATCGGGTTCTCGCCCTCGACGCCGGCCCAGTACGACAGCGGCGAACCGGCGATGATCGAGGCCAGCATCATCACCGCCCAGCCGGCCTGGCAGTTGCCGACCACGCAGGGCTTGCCTTCGGCCTGCGGGTGCAGCTCGATCACCTTCTCGAGGAACCGCGCCTCGGCGCGCATGATGTCCTCGATCGTCTGCCCCGGCATCGGCTCGGGCGTGAAGCCGACGAAGCTGTCGGCCTTGAAGCCGCCGATGCCCGGCCCGTGGCCGGCGCGCGGGTCGACGACCACGAACGGCCGCTTTCTCGCATCGATCACCACGCCGGCCGGCGGCTTGATCCGCACCAGCCCGTAGTTGACGGGCCGCTCGAAGCTGCGCGCGTCGAGCACCAGTTCGGCGTCGAAGTTCAGCACGTGCGGCACCGCCTTGGCGCGCTGCTCGTAGTAGGCATTGCTGCGCCGGCGCATGACGTCCCAGAACAGCAGCGTGCGCTGCGTGGCGTCGGTCCAGTACTCGAAGCTCTGCTGTGCCAGCGCAGGCCAGGCCAGCGCAGGCAGCAGTTCGGTCGGGGAGTGTTTCGGGTTCGTCATCGTCGGACTCTCGTGGCGGGTTGGGTCTCGAACGCGGCGGTCGACCGGATCCGCGGGCCGGTGTCGGGCGGCCGCGCCACCGTTGCCCTCGCGGCAGGCGGCGCGCGCCGCGCGGCAGGCGGCAGCGGCAGCGGCAGCGGCA
>JALORV010000088.1 GCA_025458735.1 Burkholderiaceae bacterium
ATGCTGTTCATCGAGCGATTCGAGCCCCGGCTCGTGCTCGAGCGGCTGCCCCGTACGACCGTGTTCATGGGCGTCCCGACCTACTACACGCGACTGCTCGCCGAAGATGCGTTCGATCGCCGTTGCTGCGGGAGCATGCGGCTCTTCATCTCGGGCTCGGCGCCGCTGCTGGCCGAGACGCACCGCGAGTTCGAGGCCCGCACCGGCCATCGCATCCTCGAGCGCTACGGCATGTCGGAGACGATCATGCTGGTGTCCAATCCGTACTTCGAGCGGGACGGCCAGCGGCTGGCCGGCACGGTCGGCCAGCCGCTGCCGGGCGTCGGCGTGCGCGTGGTGCGTGAAGACGGCTCGGCCTGTGCCAGCGGCGAGATCGGCGCGGTCGAGGTGCGTGGCCCGAACGTGTTCGCAGGCTACTGGCGGATGCCGGAGAAGACGGCCGAGGAGTTCACCGCCGATGGCTGGTTCCGGACAGGTGATGTCGGCCACTTCGGCGGCCCCGGCATTCCGGATAACACCCTGACGCTGGTCGGTCGCTCGAAGGATCTGATCATCTCGGGCGGCTACAACGTGTACCCGAAGGAGATCGAGGGATACATCGACGAACTGCCGGGGGTGGTGGAGTCCGCCGTGGTCGGACTGCCGCATCCCGACTTCGGCGAGGCCGTCGCCGCCGTGGTGGTGACGCGCCGGCCGGGTTCGCTCGATGCGGAAAGCGTGATTGCCAGCCTCAAGGGCCGCATCGCGAACTACAAGGTGCCCAAGCGCGTATTCGTGGTCGAGGACCTGCCGCGCAACGCGATGGGCAAGGTGCAGAAGAACGTGCTGCGCGATCGCTACCGGAGCACCTTCACGCCGCAAAGGCGAAGTGCGGCCTGAAACCGGCGCGGGCTGAGCGGTCGCCCCCGGGCAGCGCCAGCACGGCCTCGACGAAGCCGGTCTTGCCGTTGGTGTAGGCGTCGCGATCGAAGCGGAAGCGCGCCGCCAGCCGGCGCTTGAGTTCCGCATAGCGGGCGGCCAGCCACGCATCGGCGCGCAGCCGGTCGCGGAACTTCAGGTAACGCTTCCAGTAGGTGCCGTCGAGCTGCACCACGTGCACGTGGTGGGTGCGCACGCCGCGCACGACGCGCTTGAAGAAGCGCCGGTCCGGCAGCACCCGTTCGTACTCCGGGATGTACTCGTAGCCGTAGACCGACAGGCGGTCGCAGTGACGCTCGAAGTCGCCGAGCGAACGCACGCCCACCAGCATGTCGATGATCGGCTTGGCCGGCAGGCCGGGCACCGACGTGCTGCCGATGTGCTCGATGCAGGGATTGAGATCGGCGAGCGCCAGGTGGATCAGCTGCGACTCGATGCGGAAGCGGGTAGGCCACGCGGGGTCATAAGGCGCCACGACGATCTGGTCGGTCATACGGTTCTCCTTGCGGGTGTGGTCGCGTTGGCCACCGGACACCGGGGCTGCGCTGTTTATGAGGGCACTGTAGGGGCCGGGGGCCGCAGCCGCAGCGGCGTCTGCCGCGGTCGCGATGCCGCAGATTCGACAAACCGCGCCCTTCAGCGCGCCGGGACGTCCGCTCGCGCGACGTGGGCGGCCGAGGCCAGCACGGCCTCTTCCGGCAACGGGGCCCGGATCAGCGCCACGAAGGCGACGCCGGACGCCGCGCCGACCATGAGCATCAACGCCACCGATCCGCCGCGCCCGGGGCTCACGGTGGCCCGTGGCGGTCGCTGCACTGCACCAGGCGAGGGCACTGCGTTCGGTTCGTGCATGGCGGCCTCCAGTGGCGGGCGGCAGGGCCCGGTGAAGCCACGGTAGGCGCAAGGCGCCGCGAGGTCAGCGGAAGCTGCCCCCGCAGCACTGCGGAAAATTCACGGCGACGGCCGCGCGCGCTACCAGCGTGCCGGCGGCTTGCGGTGGATGGTGATCGTGCGGTTCTCGATGGTGACGTAGCCGCCGATGGTGAGGTCCTTGAAGATGCGGCTGATCATGTCGCGCGAGGCGCCGACGCGGTCGGCGATGTCCTGCTGGGTCATGCGCTCGGGCACCACCAGCTTGCCGCCTTCTTCCTTGGCCAGCGACAGCAGCAGGCGCGCGACGCGGCCGTAGACGTCCATCAGCGCCAGGTTCTTGACGTTGTCGGTGGCTATGCGGGCGCGGTCGATCAGCGTGGCGATCAGCGCCATCGCGATGTCCGGGTTGGCGCCGATGGCCGTGCGCAGTTCGTCGCGCGTGACCACCGAGCAGCTGGTCGGCTCCAGCGTCATGACCGAGGCCGAGCGCGGCCGGCCGTCGAGCGCCATTTCGCCGACATAGTCGCCCGGCCCGTAGATGTCGAGGATCATCTCGCGGCCGTCGTCGTCCGACACGTAGACCTTCACGCGGCCACTGAGGATGATGTACAGGCTGTCGCCCCGGTCACCCTCGTTGATGATGACCGCGTTCTTCGGAAAGGTCCGCACCTGGCCGCGCGTGGCCAGCTCGCGCACCATCGGGTCGCCGATCTCGCTGATCGCCTGCTCGCTTGCCGTCATCGCTGCTTCCCGCCCGCCGCATTGGGGGCAAAGACCTTGTTGCGAACGCCATTATGCGGCGACGTCCGGTACCGGGGAAGCGGGAGGCGCAGGCCGGGTTCAGTACGCCTTGATGCCGCGGTAGGCCATGTAGGCCGCCAGCCCGACCAGCAGCAGCGCGAACACGCGCTTCAGCGGCCGCGTGTCGAGGGCGTGTGCCACGCGGGCGCCGAGCGGCGCCGTCAGCACGCTGGCTGCGGAAATCGCCAGCAGCGCCGGCAGGTAGACGAAGCCGAGCGTTCCGGCCGGCAGCGTCGGCGCGCTGCGCCCCGCCAGCACGTAGCCGACGGTGCCCGCCGCGGCGATTGGGAACCCGAGCGCGGCCGACGTGGCCACCGCGTTGTGGATGCGGACGTTGCTCCAGACCATGAACGGCACGGAGATGAAGCCGCCCCCGGCTCCGACCAGCGCGGAGATGAAGCCGATGAGGCTGCCGGCACCGAGCATGCCGGCGCCCCGCGGCAACTCGCGGCTGGGCTTCGGCTTGCGGTCGAGCAGCATCTGCACCGCGGAGAAGCCGACGAACACCGCGAACACCGTCGACAGCCAGAAGGTCGGCAGCCGCCCGGCGATCTGCGCGCCGACCAGCGACCCGAGCAGGATGCCCGGCGCCAGCCACGCCACCACCGGCCACAGCACGGCCCCGCGCTTGTGATGCGCGCGTACCGAAGACACCGAAGTGAACATGATGGTCGCGAGCGAGGTGGCAATCGCCATGTGGACGATGTGCTCCGCCGGATAGCCGCGCCAGGTGAACAGCAATGTCAGGAAGGGCACCAGCAGCATGCCGCCGCCGATGCCGAGCAGTCCCGCCGCGAAGCCGGTGGCGGTGCCGAGCACGAAGAGCGCCGCGAGGTAGATGGGTTCCATCAGCTTCGCTGGCCCAGCAGGCGGCGGGTGATGAACGTCCACTGTGCCGCGGTGACGGGCGTGATCGACAGGCGATTGCCGCGCTTGAGCACGATCATGTCGGCCAGTTCGGCATGCGCCCGCAGCTCCGGCAGCGCGACGAGGCGGGTCTTCTGCCGTGCGCGGATGTCGACCAGCAGCCAGCGCGGCGCCTCGTGCCGGGACGCGGGATCGAAATACGGGCTGCGCCGGTCGAACTGGGTCGGGTCCGCGTAGGGGGTGCTGGCAACTTCAGCCAGACCCGCGATGCCCGGCTCGGCGCAGCTCGAGTGGTAGAACAGCACACGGTCGCCCGGCTTCATGGCATCGCGCATGAAGTTGCGGGCCTGGTAGTTGCGCACACCGGTCCACGGCACCGTGCGCCCGGGCGCCGCCAGCACATCGTCGATCGAGCACTCGTCGGGTTCCGATTTCATCAGCCAGGCGTTCATTGCGCTGTCCTCACACGCGGGCAGCGCAAGGGCGAGCGCATTCGGGGCAGCGGGCAGTCGGAGGCGGGAGGAACCGGGAGGGCCATGCACAGGCCGCGGTTGCGGCAATCCTGGAGGTGAATGAAAACAGCGGCACGGCCGGGACGCCGGCCGTGCCGCTGCATGGGATCCCCGCCTGTGCCGCCCGGCCTGATGTCCTGAACCATCGGTTCAGGGTGGTCGCTCGCCGCGTCGTTTAGGTTCAGCAAACGCGTGCCGATCGCACCGCGACGCGAGCCCAGCAACCTTGCGCAAAGCGCATAGGTTCAAGGAACTATCGACCTTTGCGCGAGCACCGCAGGGAATTCTGTACCGCCAGCGCCGTGCCACCGATGCGAACCGGCATCCGTGCACAACGCCTGCACTTAAATCATTCTAGCCCCGCCGCCCGTGCGGCAGGCGCCTCAAAACAGTTTTTCCTGCGGCAGCAGCGCCTCTTCGCAGGCGCTCGTCATCGCGCGGATCCGCTGCTGCAGTTCCGCAGTGTCGATGCCGTCGCCGCCGCGCGCGGACATCAGGTCGTGGGCGATCTGCAGCGCGGCCATGACCGCGATGCGATCGGCGCCCATCACTTTGCCGGCTGCGCGGATCGCCTGCATCCTGCCGTCGACATAGGAGGCGCACTTGAGCAGCGACTCCTTTTCCTCCGGCGTGCAGGCCAGGCGGTATTCGCGCTCGAGGATGGTGACGGTCAGGTGTTCCATGGCACCGATGCCGCCGCCGGCGCCGGCAGTCGCTCCATCAGCAGGTCAAGGCGACGGCTGGCTTCTTCCACTCGTCCGCGCATGCTCTCGTGCTCGGCCGAGACGGCCGCCAGTTGCGCGCGCAGCTGCTGGTTCTCGGAGCGCAGCGAATGCACGAGCCGCGCCAGTTCGGTGATCTTTCCGGCCAGCTGGTCGAGATCGTCAAGCATGCGGGAATCGTAGCACCGCGACCGGCACGCCATCACGCGGACTGCGCGGTCGACGGCAGCCATTCCTGCGATAGACTGGCCAGCGTTGATGGTGCCGGGGGCATGGCCTCCGGTGAAACGGGAAACAGGGGTCGCGCCGCTCGCGGCGAGTCCAACCTGTGCTGCCCCCGCAACGGTAAGCAGGTGCGCATTGCGCACGCTCCGCAACGGCCACTGCGTCGATTCGACGCGGGAAGGCGCGGCGCGAAAGCCTGCAGCCCGGAGACCGGCCATCGACAGGAGGACGAGCCGCGGGGTGTCGGCCAGCCGGACCGCGTCGCCTCGACCGCTGTCGCGCCCAGCTAGCCAGGCCCCCGGACGTTCACGTCGGAACCAACGCCGGCGGCGGGCCGGCATCCGGGAGCCCACCCATGTTTCACTGTCCTCGTCGCGCAGGCCCTGCGCGTGTTGCCGCTTTCGTCTGTGCGCTCGCGCACTCGCTGGCAGCGTTAGCGCAGCCTGCTACCGCACTGCCCACCACCGATCTTCCACCCACCGTCATCACCCCGGCACGCCAGGCACAGCCGATCGACGACGCGCTGCCGGCCACCTCGGTGATCACGCGCGCCGACATCGACCGCTGGCAGGCGGTCGATCTGGTCTCGACACTGAGCCGCGAGACCGGCGTGCAGTTCGCACAGACGGGCGGCCGTGGCAGCGCGGCTTCGATCTTCGTGCGCGGCGCCGGCTCGTCGCAGGTGCTGGTGCTGGTCGATGGCGTACGGCTGAATGCCGGCACCAGCGGTGCGGCCGCCCTCGGCGGTGTTTCGCTCGATGCGATCGAACGGATCGAGATTGTGCGCGGCAACCTGTCAAGCCTGTACGGCTCGGCAGCCGTCGGCGGCGTGGTGCAGATCTTCACGCGCCAGGGCGCAGAAGACGGCATCAGCATCAGCGTCGAAGGCGGCGATGGGCGCACGCTGGCCGGCCGGGCAAGCGCCGGCGGTGCGATGCAGGGAGTGCGCTACGGCGGCGCGGTTGGCGGCGGTACCACCCAGGCGATTTCGGCGATCGACGCGGCCCGCGTGGTTCCCGGGCCGTTCAGCGCAGGCGCCAATGCGGATCTCGACGGCAACGACAGCCTCACCGCCTCGCTCGGTGCCACCTATCGCGATGGCCAGACGCTGCTTGCGGCCAGCGGATGGCTGAGCCGCAACCGCACCGACTTCGACAGCACGGCCGACGGACCGACGGCCACGCATCTGGAGAAGTCGCAGCTTGCGGCGCTGAACCTGCTGGCGCGCACGGCGATCAACGAGCAATGGGCGGCGCAGCTGGCCGTGGGAGCGAGCCGCGACCGCAGCAACAATCTGGTCAGCGTGCCGTTTTCATTCAGCAGCGGCGAATTCAGTTCCGACAACTTCTCGGCCACCTGGACCAACGACATCATGCTCGCCGGTTCGCTGCGCGCACAACTCGGTGCCGAGTATCTGCGGCAAACCGGCGAGTCGACGTCCTACGACCCCAGCTTCAGCGGCCAGTCGCAGCGTGAGTCACGCAACGTCGGCAGCGGCTGGGCCGGCCTGAGCGGCGAACACGGCGCCCACCAGGTTCAGCTCAACGTGCGGCAGGACGAGTACTCCGACGCGGGCGGTGCAACTACCGGACTCGTGGCCTACGGCTACCGGATCGATCCGGCCTGGCGCCTCAGTGCCCAGTGGTCGAACGCATTCCGCGCCCCGAGCTTCAACGATCTGTACTTTCCCTTCTTCGGCAACCCGGAGTTGAAGCCGGAGCGGTCGAACAGCGTCGAGCTCGGCCTGCAGTTCGTGACGGCCACGGGGTCGCTGCGGGCTGCGGCCTTTCGAACCGACACGCAGGACCTGATCGCCTTCGATCCCGCCAGTTCACGGGCGCAGAACATCGACGATGCGCGCGTGACCGGCTTCGAACTCGGCGGCGACTGGCGCACCGGGCCGTGGCGTTTCGCAGCCAACGGCACGCTGCTGCGCGCGACCAACGAAAGCACCGGCGAGCGCCTGCTGCGGCGCGCGCCCTGGGTGGCCAACCTGTCGGCGCTGTTCGACCCGGGCCGCTGGAATGCCGGCGCCGAGATCGCCGTCGTCGGTCCGCGCGATGATCTGGACATCAACAGCTTCGCGCGCATCGAGCTGGCAAGCTACACGCTGGTCCGGCTGGTGGCCGCCTGGCGCGCGACTGCTGCGGTGACCCTGCGCGCCCGCATCGAGAATCTCTTCGACGAGGCCTACGAAACCGTGAGCGGCTACAACACGATCGGGCGCACCGTGATCGTCGGTGCGGACCTGCGCTTCTGACGCATGCACGCAGCGCCGCGCTTCGTCCTGCTGGTGCTGGCGGCCGCCGCCGCGGCGAGCCTGCTGGCGGCGCTCGCCGTCGGCAGCGTGCCGGTGCCGCTGTCGGCGCTGCCCGACGCGCTGTTCGGCGGCGCTGCGCCGGGGGCCGATATCGTGCGCGGACTGCGGGCCCCGCGCGCGCTGACGGGTTTTGCGGTCGGCGCGCTGCTGGCGCTGGCCGGCGCGCTGTTGCAGGCCCTGCTGCGCAATCCGCTGGCCGACCCGTACGTGCTGGGCGTCTCGGGCGGAGCCGCGGTGGCAGCCTTGCTGGCCCTGGCGGCCGGGCTGTCGGCGCTGGCGGTGCAGGGGGCGGCGCTGCTGGGTGCCGTGGGCGCGTTGGTGCTGCTGTTCGTGCTGGCGCGACTGCTGCCGCGATCATGAGCCTGATCCTGACGCTGGCACCGGACGGCCGTCTGCGCAGCATGGTGTTCTGGTTGCTGGGCGACCTGTCGGGCGCCACCAGTGCCGGACCGGCGGCAGCAGCGCTGGTGCTCGCCGCGGTGCTGTGGCTGATCGCGCGTGCCGATGCGCGGGCCCTGAACCTGATGCTGCGCGGTGACCTGCAGGCCTTCACGCA